>JAFOFM010000021.1 GCA_017387265.1 Peptococcaceae bacterium
AAGCGCTGCTGCAATCAGTGTTCGTTGTCCTTCATACAGACCATATACTGCAGCTTCTCCGTGCAGATTCAGATACTGCCTGACTTTTTCAATTTCTGGATCCCGCTGCAAAAAATCCAGCAGCGATGCTTTTCCGGTGTTCATATAGTTTTCACCCCATTCACCCATTTCTCTTCAAAATGTTTCACGTGAAACATCCCTAGAAATAAAATAAACAATAAAACAAGAATCAAAACAATAATAAAACCGTTATTTTGTTTTGCTGTTATATCGGTTCATTGCCGGTGCAATCCCTTCTGTCAGCCATGCTTTTACAGCCCCTACAGACTGTTCCACAGCTTCTTCGATGGCTTTTTTATCCGCACCAGTAAACGGAGTCAGAACATAGTCCTTGGTATCATACTTTGCTTTGCCAATCCCGATTTTCAGACGATCAAAATCGTTAGAATTAAGATGAGCAATGATATTTTTAATCCCGTTATGACCACCGGCGCCGCCGCCCTGTTTAAAGCGCAGCTGCCCCGGAGGCAGATCCAGGTCATCATGAATAACCAGAAGGTCATCAATGCGATCATTGTAATAATTTAAAAGCTCCATAACTGACTGACCACTCAGATTCATATATGTCTGCGGTTTTACAAGCAGGATTTTTTCACCATCCCAGTTTACAACCTGAGTCAGTGCCTGACACTGTTTTTTCTCAACTGTTTCATTTAATTCTTTTGCAATTGCATCAATCACCATAAATCCAACATTGTGTTTGGTGTTGACATATTCTTTGCCCGGATTGCCCAGACCAATAATCATCTTCATAATAAATCCCCTTCCATGCGTTCTTTTTGTCGTGCACTTTTATAACAAACCACGAATCCATGCAAACACAGCAAAGCCGAGGAATCAGAAGCAGATTCTTCGACTTGCGTAATGTATTTTATGTCATTATTGATTTACTTGATTGTTTCGCCGTTTTTCAGCCATTTCCTTTTCATTGAAACAGCTTTCCCTGCAGAAACATATAGAAAAAACAAATAGCATCTCCCTGAATTCCATGTAAACAGGAACAAGCAAAATAAAAAGAGCTGCCGCAACGATACGACAGCTCTGAGTCTTTATAAAATTTCAGATTAACGGAACAGGTCGCTAACCGATCTGTCATTATGGATACGCAGAATTGCTTCCCCGATAACTGGTGCAACGGACAGAACTTTGATTTTGTCGCATTTTTTGTCGCCCAGAGGAATAGTGTTTGTAGTAACCAGTTCCTGAATTGGAGATTTTTCAATACGTTCAATCGCTGGACCAGACAGTACTGCGTGTGTGCAGCATGCATCAACGCATTTTGCCCCTCTGTCAATCAGAGCCTGTGCACCGTTTGTAATTGTGCCGGCAGTGTCAATCATATCGTCAACCAGAATTACTTCTTTGCCTTCGATATCGCCAATAATGTTCATAACTTCAGAAACATTTGGTCTTGGTCTTCTCTTATCGATAATTGCCAGAGGAACACCAATCTGTTCAGCCAGGTTTCTTGCTCTAGCTACACCGCCCATGTCTGGAGATACAACTACCAGATTTTCAGTGTCTTTGTGTTTGTAGTAATCAGCCAGAATTGGCAGACCCATCAGGTTGTCCAGTGGAATATCAAAGAAACCCTGAATCTGCTGAGCGTGTAAATCCATCGCTAATACACGACGTGCACCAGCCTGTGTAATCAGGTTTGCAACCAGTTTTGCAGTAATTGGTTCACGACCGCGGGATTTACGATCCTGACGTGCGTAACCATAGTAAGGCAGAACTGCTGTAATGCGTTTTGCAGATGCACGACGCACTGCGTCAATCATAATTAACAGTTCCATCATATTATCATTTACAGGTGTGCAGGTTGGCTGAATGATATAAACATCATCACCGCGTACACTTTCATCAATCATGATGCTGATTTCACCATCGCTGAAGTGTTTTACCTGTGCGTCACCCAGTTTTGTACCGATGTATTCTGCGATTTCCCGTGCCAGTTCAGGATTCGCGTTCCCTGTGAATAATTTTAAGTTGCCGAGTTTTTTTTCTGTAGTCATTTGGTTTCTCCCCCTAACCAGTTCTAAACTGTGCTATATCTATAATACTCAATCTGTCGGCCAAACTCAACCTTTATTTGTCGATATTTCTAGAAAAGATAAGAATTTTTTTCGATTCCTTATTTCTTTTTACGCCAGTTTTCTTTTAATCTTAAATCCGCTCTTGTAACAGCCAGAGCGCTGTCCGGAACATTCTTTGTAATAGTAGAACCTGCACCGATAAAAGCATTCTCTTCAACAGTGACCGGCGCAACCAGATTGGTATTGCTGCCGATAAAGGCACCGTCTTTAATGATTGTCTGGTATTTATGTTCACCATCGTAATTGCAGGTAATCGTCCCGCAGCCGATATTTACCCTGCTACCTACGACAGAATCCCCTACATAGGATAAGTGCGGAATTTTACTGCCTTCGCCCACCTGCGATTTTTTTACTTCTACAAAATCACCGATTTTAACCTTATCGGCCAGAACAGTCCCGGGACGCAGATAAGCCATCGGTCCAATCTTACATCCGTTTCCAACAGTACTTTCAGTAATTACGGTACTTTGAATATCATTGCCGTCGCCAATCACGCTATCTACAAAACGACAGTTCATACCAATTACATTATCACTGCCGATGACTGTTTTTCCTTCCAGAACTACATTCGGATAAATGATAGTATCATTGCCAATCACAACATCTGCTCCAATATAGGTTGCTGCAGGGTCAATCAGCGTTACACCGGCTGTCATAACCTCTTCACATTTCCGGCGGCGAAGAATCGCTTCTGCCTGCGACAGCTGAATACGATTATTTACACCCAGACTTTCATTGAAATCAGACAGCACATAACCGCCAACCGGCAGAGAATGCTCATTTGCGATTTTAATAAGGTCTGTCAGATAATATTCTTTCTGCGCGTTATTCGTATCCAGTGCAGATAAATACTGCAGCAGGAATTTCTGATCGAAACAATAGGTACCGGTGTTAATTTCTTTAATCAGTTTCTGCTGTTCATCAGCATCTTTCTGTTCCACAATCGCTTTAATCTGCTGCGCTTCACGTACAATACGCCCATAACCAGTCGGATTTTCTGTGTGCGCTGTCAGCAGAGTAACTGCATTTCCTTCCTTTTCATGCTGATTAATCAGAGCCTGAATGGTTTCTGCACGTAACAAAGGCGTATCACCGCAGATAACCAGTACGCATTCATTTTCTTCTCCCAGTGCCGGAGCTGCCTGCATCACAGCATGGCCAGTCCCCAGCTGTTCTTTCTGATACACAATCGCAGCCTGATTTTCCACAACGGCAGCAACCTGCTCTCCGCCATGACCCAGCACGGCAATTTTATCTTCAACCCCGGCCTGGCTCAGGATATCAATCACCCACTGAACCATTGGTTTTCCTAATGTTTTATGCAGTACTTTCGGTAATTTAGATTTCATTCTGGTGCCCTGGCCTGCAGCCAGAATAACAGCAGTTGTTTTCATAACGTGTTTCTCCTTCTCTCATTTCAGTATGTATTATGTATTAAGTTTTCTGTTAAAAACCCGGTTTGCCATAAGCTTTCATGATTTTTAAACACATTTGTTTCACCTTTTAACTGCAATGCCGCAAAGATGTTTCCAACAGTTTACCATATTTCCTTCTCGGAAACAATATCACTTCCCAGCTTGTGCAAAATTTCTTTTTTTCCTTATTTATAGCCGCCTAAAAGAAACCTCTTAGCCTGGTATCCTTTTCAGAACTGTCCGAATCTTATTGCAACTTATAGTTGCAATAAGCCGTTCCATGGAAGGAATAAGAGATACTAATGTGTTGTATAAAGTTGTCCCCGTGGGTATAATGAATACAGGTAAAGATTGAGGCAATTGTCTCAATAACAAATAAACTATTTTTAATTAGAAGAAAGGATGATTACTACCATGACACAGCCAATCACATGTTGCTCCCCACACGAACAGCACATTATGGATGCTAACGCAGGGAGTACCGAGTACAAAAAAGGCAGAGAAAGAATCTACAAAATCTTAGACCGTAACCAGAACCTGAAACCAGTTATTGACGCTGAACGTGCTAAATACTTCACAGAGTCCATGGCTCAGACCGAAGGTGAACACCTGACACTGAGATGGGCAAAAGCTCTGATGCACATCGCTAAAAATATCACTGTATATGTTGAAGAAGACAGCTTACTGGCTGGCCGTATCGGTTGCCAGGGTCGCTATGGTATCCTGTACCCAGAACTGGACGGCGATATCTTCGAAGAAGCTATCAAATTACTGCCAACACGTGTAACTTCTCCATTCAACATGACACAGGAAACTGTTGACACCATCCTGAACGACATCGCTCCATACTGGGATGTTAACACAGGTAGAGGTAAAACATTCTTCAACGACCTGTACGATGCACTGCCAGCTGATACACTGGCTGTAACTTACGAACCAGAATTCAAATCTACTTCCAGATTTATCGTAAACGAAACTGCTTCCTTCCGTTCCTCCAACCAGTGGGTTCCAGACTTTGAAAAAGTTCTGAAACGTGGTTTCAAAGGCCTGAAAGAAGAAGCTCTGGAAAAATTAGCTGCTCTGGACAACTACGATCCACTGGACAACGTAAACAAAAAACCATTCTACGAAGCAATCGTAATCGTTTGCGACGCTATCGTTCTGTGGGCTAACCGTTACGCTGACCTGTACGAAGTTGAAGCAGAAAAAGAAACCGATCCAGTTCGCAAACAGGAAATGGTTGACATCGCTGCTCGTTGCCGTTGGGTACCAGAAAACCCAGCTCGTGACTTCCGTGAAGCTATCCAGTCTCAGTGGTTCACTCAGATGTTCTCCCGTCTGGAACAGAAAACCGGTACAATCGTATCCAACGGTCGTATGGACCAGTACCTGTACCCATACTATGTAGCTGACAAAGCTGCTGGTAAACTGACAGACGATCAGGCTATGGAACTGCTGGAATGCATGTGGGTTGGTATGGCTCAGTTCATCGACCTGTACATGTCCGTAACTGGTGGTGCGTTCAACGAAGGTTACGCTCACTGGGAAGCTGTTACAATCGGTGGCCAGACACCAGACGGTCAGGATGCTACTAACGAACTGACCTACCTGTTCCTGCGTTCTAAACAGGAATTCCCTCTGCACTACCCAGACTTAGCAGCTCGTGTACACGCTCGTTCTCCACAGCGTTACATCGAAGAATGTGCTAAAACAATCAAAGAAGGTTCCGGTTTCCCTAAACTGTTAAACGACGAAGAAATCGTTCTGCAGTTAGTTTCTAACGGTGCTAAAATCAACGAAGCATTCGACTACGCTGTATCCGGTTGTGCGGAAGCTAGAATGCCTAACCGTGACACATTCACATCCGGTGGTGTATACATCAACTTTGCATCCGCTATCGAAATGATGATGTACAACGGTCGCACATTCAAAACTGGTGATGAATTACTGGGTATCGAAACTGGCGATGTTGAAACATTCGAAACTTGGGATGATGTATGGAATGCATACGCAACTCAGGCTAGAAACCTGTTAAGACACGCTTTCATCCAGCAGAAAAACATCAACAGACTGCGTGAAAGACACTTCGCTGCTCCAATGCTGTCCGCTATGCATGACCTGTGCATGGAAAACGCATTAGACCTGCACACTGAATTCATCCCAGGTGGCGTTGATATCGGTTACTTCGAATCCATGGGCTTCGGTACTGTTGTTGACTCCCTGGCTGCTATCAAAAAATTAGTATTCGATGAAAAAGTAACTACTCTGGTAGAAATCAGAGAAGCTATGAAAGCTAACTTCGAAGGTTACGAAGTATTAAAACAGCGTTTACTGAACGCTCCAAAATACGGTAACAACGATCCATACGCTGACGAAATCGGTAAAGCTTGCGACTTAGTATGCTCCGAATTCACAGACAAATACTCCAAATCTCTGGGTATTGAATACTGCCTGCGTTATGTACCATTTACATCTCACGTACCATTCGGTAAAGTTGTAGGTGCTACACCTAACGGTCGTGTTGCTTACTTCCCACTGTCTGACGGTTCCTCCGCTTCCCACGGTTGCGATACAAATGGTCCAACAGCAGTTATGTTAAGTAACTACTTCACCAAAAACCCAGGCTTCCATGACAGAGCAGCTCGTCTGCTGAACATCAAATTCGACCCAAGTACTGTTGCTGGCGAAGACGGTACCAAAAAACTGGCTTCCTTCATCAGAACATGGTGCGACCTGAAACTGTGGCACGTACAGTTCAACGTAATCAACAAAGAAACTCTGATCGCTGCGAAAGAAAATCCAGATCGTTACAGAGGCTTAATCGTTCGTATCGCTGGTTACTCCGCATACTTCTGCGACCTGTCCCCAGCTCTGCAGGACGACCTGATTGCTCGTACACAGCAGACAACAATCTAATTGCTGCATAAATAAAACTTTATAAGCAATAAAGAATGGGCGGGTTTTATACCCGCCCATTTTGATAATATTTTGTTGTAATATCAGTGTTGTATTTCAGTTGATAATTCGTTACAATAGTTACATCAATAGTTTCAAGGAGGTGCAGCCATGGAAGGTTGCGTATTTAACGTACAGAAATACTCTGTACACGACGGCCCGGGGATTCGTACTATCGTATTCTTAAAAGGCTGTCCATTACGTTGTAAATGGTGCTGTAACCCGGAATCTCAGCTGGCAAAACCACAGATTGCATATAATCCAGAAAAATGCATCGGGGATGTATGTCAGTTATGTGCAAAAGCATGTCCGGAAAACATCATCACAATGTCTGAAGGCAAAGCGGTAATTGATTTCCAGAAATGTATTCACTGTCTGGAATGTGCAAAAGCATGTCCTGCAAAATCTATCAGCTTATATGGCGAATATCAGAAACCATCTTACTTCATCAACAAAGTTGAAGAAGATGCTATCTTCTTTTCTCGTTCGGAAGGCGGTTTAACACTGAGCGGCGGCGAACCTACTATGCAGACTGAATTTGCAGTCGAATTATTAAGAGACGCAAAAAACCGCGGAATTACCACTGCAATCGAAACATGCGGTGTAATTCCATGGGATACATGCCACGAAGTGTATGACTATTTAGACTATATCCACTTCGATATCAAACACATGAACTCTGAAAAACACAAAGAATGGACCGGTCATGGCAACGAAGTTATTCTGGAAACCTTCCGCAAAATGCGTGAAGCACATCCAGATGTACATTGTATCGCCAGAACCCCAATCGTTCCAGGGTTTAACGATACCGAAGAAGATATCATCGCAATCCGTGATTTCGTAAAACAGTTCCCTAACACCGAATATGAAGTATTAAAATATCATCGTTATGGTACAACCAAATATGATTTCATCGGTCGCGAATATCCTATGGGTACAGAAGAACTGGACGGCGAATGGTTCAAACACTTAAAAGAACTGAGCCTGCAGTAATTTAAATCCAGATAAAGCAAAAAGCTATCTCAAACGAGATAGCTTTTTTTATGCCCTAGATCTAATCTATTTAGTCGATTACGATTTCATCATTCACACGCTGCAGCACCTCGTATTTTCGCCTAAAAGGCTCTTAAATGCTGCTTTAATACAAATATATTGCCGTCATAAAAAGAGAGAGGTTAATTCAATCTAGCGTTTAAAGACGTCAACCAGGCTTAAGCTGGTCAGCAATTATAGAAGTCATAGTATGTGCTTTATAGCGCATCTAA
>JAFOFM010000237.1 GCA_017387265.1 Peptococcaceae bacterium
ACCCTGCATAAAAATCAGCTCCAGCCGGTACCGCCAGCGCAAACCGGCAGCGGCCAAAGCCTAAATCAGCTACTACATAGAAAGTGCCGCCATTTTCCATAATGGTATCTTTCCCGACTACCCCCAGGTCACAGACCCCATTTTCCACATACGTGATTACATCGGCTGCTTTTGCCAGAATAATCTCGATATTGGCATTTTTAATCGGCAGCACCAGTCGGCGGCCTTTATTTCGAACTTCAGAGCAATCATAGCCCAGCTGTTCAAACATCTCAATGCTTTTTTCTTCTAAACGCCCTTTTGTGAGCGCAATCCGAATTGGTCTCATAATCTCCCCTGCTTTTCTATCTCAGCACTTTTGCGAATTTCTCATGCGTTTATTTTAGCGCGCAATCTGTTATCATGCAACATTACGCTTCTATTGCTTCTGCTATCAGGCTTCAATATCAATAATTTCAGTTGTTTTCCCGATAACATGCACCTGGGCAATGCCGCAGCGTTCCGCATAGGCAATTGCCGCATCCCGATCATCCAGTACACAGTTTTCTGCAACCTGCCCTTTCGCAATCAGCTGTTTACGATACAGGATTGCTTTTACCAGATAATCATCACCTGCCGCCATCACCAGTACATCAGCTGTTAAAGGCGGTTTTTTCTCAATCACACTGCTGGCTAAATCTACATTCACTGCAAAACCAGTCGCCGGCTGTGCCGAGCCGAAATCACTAAGCAGATTATCATAACGGCCGCCAGATAATACCGGTTCGCCAACCTCATCAAAATAGCCGCGGAAAATAATACCGGTATAATATTCAGCCTGGTTTACCAGCCCCAGGTCAATAATTACTTTATCACTCAGTCCCAGCTGCTGCAGACTGCTGTAAATCGTTTTTAAATAGTCCAGACTCTGACGCGCCTGCTCATCGTCAAACAGCGCGTAAGCCTGTTCAAACACTTCTTCACCGCCAAACAGACGAGGCAGATATTTCAGGGCTACTGCAGCTTTATTATCCGGGAACTGTTCCAGTACGTCATTCAGTGATGCAAAGTTTTTCTGCTCGATATTATAACGAATTTCCTCACGTGTCACTTCATCTGCACCCAGACTGTCCATCAGCGCTTTGAAATAACCAATATGACAGATTTCCAGTCGATATCCGTTGTCGCCGCTGATATTTTCCAGACTGCTTGCCGCCATTTCCAGAATCTCTAAATCGCTTCGTACCGAACCGCTGCCAATCAGTTCGACACCGCACTGATAAATCTCACTGCTGTGACCGCGCAGCCCGTTTGCCATTCGATACACATTATGGCTGTAATACAGACGCAGCGGCATTTCCATCTGGCTTAAACGTGTCGCGCACAGTCGTGCAATCGGAATAGTGCCATCCGGACACAATACCATCAGTCGTCCTTTATGATCCATCAGTTTATACATATTTTCCTGTGGCAGATAAGAGGCAGAAGCACCAAACACATCATAAAACTCGATGAGCGGTGTCATCACACGACGATAGCCGCGCGCTTTAAAAATATCCTTTAAAATGCCTGTCACACGAGAACGGCGACTGCATTCATCAAACAAATAATCTTTTGTGCCTTCCGGCGTTACTTTATCATAGCGTTTCATGTTTCTCACCTGTTTATTGAAATTCTATAGGAACGATCTCTTTCTTTTTCGAGCTTTGTTCGCTTTATCATTTTAACACGCTAAAGTAATATATGCAAATAAAATATAGCGATTTCATCAAAAAATTTTAAGCTTTTTACAACTGCATCCCTATATGGGTATTCTCTATACTGCAACGATTTTTGTGATACAAAAAAAGATTGCCCGCATCAATGTGCTGCAATCTCATTTTTTGCTTTCATTTCTTTTTCGTTTCTTCTTTCCTGATGCTTTTAACGTTTCCGGCGGTTCAACTACCGGCAGATCCTTCATTAAATCTGTAATTTCAACTTCCAGAGCTTTGGCCATCGCCCATAACTCAAAATCGGATACGGTTCGCTCCTGCAGTTCAATTCGACTGATTACTTTCTGAGTCAGTTCCATACCATAAAGCTGCAGACGTGTCGCCAGTGCTTCCTGCGTGATATTCTGTTTCATGCGAATTGTTCTGATTGCATCACCACAGCTGTTCTTTTTTCCATTATGTGTACAAGCTTTCATCGCATCAATTCCTCTGCCATGTATTTCATATGCGAATGAAAGTACCACAAAAATTCTTTTTTCTTACCCAAAAAGTGACTAAAACAAAAATTGTTATCCAAAAATCCGAAAGCATTCTTTATTAAAACATAAAATATTTCTTATATTTCCTTCTGAATTCTGCTTCGTAACATTCTCCTTTGAAATAAAGGATACCACTGTCAAAATCTCTGATTCTGTGATACAATAATCAGGATACAAACAGATACAGAACTGTCTGGAAGGGGAATCAGAATGAAGAAGTATAGTGCAGAAATTATACAGCTTTATCATGCCATCCAGTCAGCTGATTATATTCTGATTGGTGCCGGAGCCGGGTTATCGGCCGCCGCTGGTCTCAGCTATGCGGATGAAGAACTGTTTCGTTCCCGTTATCCCTACTGGGCTGCACGAGGCCGTTACAGTGAATATCATATGTTTAGTTTCCGAGAATGGACAGACACTCAGCAGTGGGCTTATATGGCTGACCATGTTCACCGGGTTATGGACGAAACACCGCCCCTGCCTCTTTATCAGAAACTAAAACACCTGCTGCAGGATAAAAATTATTATATTCTTACATCTAATGTAGATCGTCAGTTTTTACGCAATCAGTTTCCAAAAGAGCGCCTGTTTGAATATCAGGGATCTTATGATTTGCTTTGCTGCAGTCAGGCCTGCTCTTGTAATGCCTGGTCATTTGCACCAGAGCGTAATCGAATGCTGCAGCATATCCAGACTGCAGATGCCAGTATCCCTCCGGATGATTTGCCGCTATGCCCCTATTGTGGTGCACCTGCACGACTGGCCTTCCGGGATTACCCGCAATATGCAGAAGAAAAGGCGCGCTATGATGCATGGCTGAAAGAGTCAGAAAACGGCATGCTCTGTATTATAGAGATTGGCGTAGGCTTCAATTCGCCAGGTGTTATCCGCGTTCCCTTTGAACGCATTACCGGCGAACGGAATCTGGTCCGCTTTTTCCGTATCACAGCCGATTACAGCGACAGCGATATTGAAATTGCCTATCCGGAAATACCGAAACCGATTGCAGCTAAATCCTGCTCTATCAATCTGGATGCCGCTCTGGTGCTGGAGCAGTTAGAAACACTTGCATCCCGTAAATAGCTACCGTAACAGGATATTTCATAATGCAGGAAGACACGAAACAGAAAGGAAGTTATTATTGTGAGTAAGCAAGCAAAAAAAGCAGAACGAAAAAAAGCCCGTGAACTGGAACAGCAGCAGCGGGAACAGAAAGAAGCCAGAAAACAGCAGATTCAAAAAATTCTGATTGCCGCCATTGCTGTCGCCGGTGTACTGGTTTTTTTCCTGAAACGGGAATACATTGGTTATTTTCTGGGTGCTGTAGCCATTCCTTATGGGGTTTATGGTATGTTTGCTCCGTATAAAAGTGCTAGAGAGTTCGCCAGAAAAGGATACGCCAGAACCTACTCCATGCAGTTCGGCTCCCTGATGATTTCTCTTGGGGTTCTTGGCATTATTTACAGCAAACTGTTCCCGGATATGAATAACAACAAACTGTTCCTGGTTGCCATGCTGGTTTACATGGTCTTTTTCTTCGCTGTTCTGAACCTTCTGCAGAAACGATATATTAAAGCACCGGAAAAAGATCCGAATGAGCCGACTCTGGAAGAAATGGCACAGATGGTGCGAGATGCAAAAAAAGAAGCCAAAGAAGCAAAAAAACAGGAAAAG
>JAFOFM010000238.1 GCA_017387265.1 Peptococcaceae bacterium
GGCGCAGGAACTCCGCAAAGCTTTTGTGGACTATTCCATCGCCCATGAAACAGATATTTACCTGTTCCCACATGTAGAAGATGCATTAAAAGAACTGAAGGCACGAAATATCGGCACTGCTGTTGTAACCTCACGGCTGTACCGGAGTGCTCTGCGGGATTTACACCAGTTTGAGCTGGAAAAATATTTTGATGTTTTCATCACCCCAGAAGCAACGGAAAAGCACAAACCTAATCCGGAGCCAGCCTTAAAAGCACTGGAACTGCTTGGTATCAAACCGCAGGAGGCTATTATGGTTGGAGACAGCGGCCTTGATTTACTCTGCGGGAAACAGGCCGGCTGCAAAACCGCAGCGGTTCGTTATTCTCTTTTTCCCGAAGAAGAACTGGCTCAGCATCAGCCTGATTATATGCTGGACTCTTTACTGGATTTACTCCCTCTTGTAAATGCATAAAGTCCTGCACAAAGCAGGATATAACCGTTTTCTATGGTATGCCGCATCAATTGACAGAGCTGTCATCTATCCGCTAGAATAAACCTGTATCAGTACAAATCTTCACACTTTGTGAATATGGTGGATGGTTTTTATGCGCGAAAATCTTAGCAAACTGCTTTCCAGAGAAAAACTGAAAAATACATTGCACACCATTCTGGAGTTTCTTTTTAATCCTCCGCTGTTAATCTGTCTCGGCATTGCATGGCTGATTACCAACGGCTGGTCCTACATTGTGTTTACTCTGGGGGTTTATTTTGATGTGCCGCTGATGATTGGTATTGCCAGTGCCTATCTTGCCTTTCTCTGGGTGCCTTTTACTCCGGAAAAAATCATTACCGTTATAATTGCCATTGCTCTTTTAAAACGGTTCTTTCCTGATGATGAACGAACACTGAAAAAGCTGCAGAATCTCCATGCAAAATATAAAGTTAAAGCGCACAATGCAAAAGAAAATGCAAAAACCACCATGCAGGAGCATCGTGAACATCGAACCACCACATGCACCAGCAAAAAAACATCTGTTGAATAACAAACAAATACAATTCCTTGCTAAACGTCTGTCGTCCCGGCAGACGTTTTTTATATCTCTAATATCTCTATATCTTGATAAAAATTTATCTGCCGAATCAATGCTCTACTATATCTGGATCATTTTTTAGTCACTTGTCAGAAATATGCATTTATCGGCATTTTTTCGCTGTTTTATTTTTCAGATAAGTTTTATTGATACCTCCCGAAATGGATGTTTATTATGAAAACCGGCAGGAATCGAAAAAAGATTTGAGAATTGCCTTACAATTCGGTATAATGATAGGCAGTAGGATTTTGCGTTGATGCTGAAATCCGGTTGTGACTCTGAATCAGGCGACAGGATTGCGGACCGGTTTTTACATAACGCTAGAAAAAAAAATTTTTAATTAATCAAGGAGGTACTAGTATGATTTTAACTCTGATTTGCTGGGTTGCTCTGATCGCATTCATCGGATTATCTGTAAAGAAATTCATGGCATACGGCAGCATGCCTCAGCACGGTAGACAGGATTTATATCCAATCCCACTGGAAAGTGACGAAAAAATGCACTACGGTGGCTCTTACATGGAAGAAGACAAATGGTATGAAAAAGAACGGCACCACAACCTGAAAGGTGAAATCGTGGATATGTTAGTTGAAATGCTGTTCATCAAAAAATTATTTGTGAACCAGAACGGTTTCTGGTGGCTGTCCTACTCTTTACACTTAGGTATGTACGTTGCTATCGCCTGGAGCTTCTTAATGGTATTTGGCGCATTCCTGCCAGGTTTCCTGGGCACAATCTGTGTTCTGTTAGGTACTGTATGCGGGATCGCTGCAGGTGTTCTGATGACAGTTGGCTGCATCGGCTTACTGTGCAAACGTCTGTTTGTTAAAGAATTCAAAAACTACACCACTCCACAGGAATACTTCAACCTGATTATCCTGATGGCAGTTTCCGCTTCCGGTTTACTGGTATGGTTAGGCGACATGCAGTTTGAATTCGGCCGCAACATCGCTCGCGCTATGTTCACATTCCAGCCTCTGAGCAACTTCTACGCAGACGGCGTTCCTGTAATGCTGACTGTATTTATCGTATTACTGGCTTTCATCAGCATTTACATTCCTGTAACAAAACTGAGCCACTATGTTGGTAAATACTACACATTCCATAAAGTTATCTGGGATAACGAACCAAACATGCCTGGCAGCAAAGTTGAAGCAAACATCATCGCTGCTCAGTCCAAACCAAAAGATCCAAACGCACTGAAATGGAGCGCTCCACACTGGAATCCAGCTCCTCCAACAGAAGAGCAGAAATAATACAGTAGAGGGAGGAAAACTATCGTGATGAATGGTAAAGATTTAAGACCTCGTGATATTAGTATCATGGGCGATCAGCTGACACAGCTGACTGTTGCTGATTTAAAACCACTGCCAGCTCCTTTCGATAAACCTGAAATGGAACCTGGCATTAGAATGGGCAAACCAGAATGGGCAGAAAAATACAACGCTCATCTGGACGGCTTCATTGCTATTGATAGCTTTAAAAAACCACAGACTAAAGAAGAAGAAGACGAACTGGTACAGAAATTCCTGCAGGGCGTTGAAAAAATGCTGTCCTTAGATACCAACGCTGGTATCCTGCAGGCATTAAACCTGTCCATGGAATACTGCGCAAAATGTAACACCTGCTCCAACGCATGTCACATTTTCGAAGCTACCGGCAGACATGAACTGTATCGTCCAACCTACCGTGCAGAAGTATTACGTATGATCGTTAAAAAATACTTCGACAAAAACGGGAAATTAATCCCTGGCGGTAAAAAAGGCGTTATGGTTAAATTCGTAGGTGGCGATATCGACCTGAACTGGCAGACTGTTGCTCGTTTAGGCGAAGCTGCTTACCGCTGCAACCTGTGCCGTCGTTGTGCACAGACTTGTCCTCTGGCTCTGGATAACGGCTTAATCGCTCGTGAAATCCGTAAAATCTTCAGCCAGGAACTGGGCTACGCTCCAATTCCACTGCATGAAAAAGGTACTCAGCTGCAGCTGAAAACCGGTTCTTCCACAGGTATGTCCAAAGTTCCTTTCCTGGATACTGTAGAATTCCTGGACGAAGATGCTACCGACCTGTTCGGTGAAGGTGTTACCGAATACAAAACTCCAATGGACGTTGAAGGCGCTGACATCCTGTTACTGCACAATGCCGGTGAATTTAACGCTTGGCCAGAAAACCCAATGGCATTCACCATGCTGTTCCAGGAAGCTGGCTTATCCTGGACCTTATCCAGCGAAATCTGCGGTTACGACAACGTAAACTACGGTCTGTGGTACGACGATGCACAGGCTAGAAAAGTTGCTGTAAAACAGAACGAAGTTGCTCAGAAACTGGGCGTTAAACGTATCGTTATCGCTGAATGCGGTCACGCTCACAAAGCTGCTGCAATCTTTGCTGACCGTCTGTACCCAGGTAAAGACCGCGTTCCAGTACAGAGCTTCCTGCCTCTGATGCGCGACCTGGTACTGTCCGGCACATACAAAATTGATCCAAGCCGCAACGACTTCCCAGTTGTTCTGCATGACCCATGTAACTATGTTCGTCAGATGGGTATCGTAAAACCACAGCGTGATATTCTGAAATATATCATGAA
>JAFOFM010000239.1 GCA_017387265.1 Peptococcaceae bacterium
GGCTAACATTACAAAGAATGCCTTTTTACCAGAAACAATAGCACCGGCTGCCCATAGGGAGGAAGCCCAGAAACCGTTATCCGGTGATAAAAAACAGCCGATATACCACGCTTCTACAGTAGTGCAGAATGATAAAAAATCAGCTGCAGCACAATCGGAGGCAAAAAAACCGGAACATACACCGGAAAAAATGAAGCCGGAGCCGGCACTGTACAAGCCGAAGGCGGAAGATTTGCGCGGTGCAGGTATCGTTGCAGAACCGGAAAAACTGTATCAGTTCAAAACAGAGACAAAACCGCAAAAAACAGAAGAACAGACAGCATCTGTTACACAGGACAGCTTATTCAAAACAATGCCGAAAGCAGATAAAAAAGAGGAAGTAAAGCCGGTTTACAATAAACAAGAACAGAACATTGAAAGTGTAACAGAATATAAAAACAACAAATCTGATATAAAACAGAACAAAGAATCTGTTGACCTGAAAGGAATTGCAGATTTAACTGTTATAGGACAATTAAATAATGCCTTTATTCTGGCTCAGAATGAGGAAGGCTTATATATTATTGATCAGCATACCTGTCATGAACGGATTCTGTACGAGAAATTCATGCAGGCGGAAGCACAAAAGGATATGATCAGCCAGCCTCTTCTGATTCCGGTAACCGTAAATGTATCGGCACAGCAGGATGCGGTGCTGATGCAGCATATTTTTACGCTGCGGGAGCTTGGCTTTGTACTGGAAAACTTCGGAGACCGGTGTTATCTCATTCGCAGTCTGCCGTTAGGCCTGCATGAGATGACTGGTGTGGAAGAATTTTTCCTTGATTTGCTGCATGATCTGGAAGAAGATAAAACAATATCAGCGGCCGTTATTAAAGAGAAGCTTTTAATTACAGCATCCTGCAAGGGGGCTGTAAAAGCCAACTGGCCGTTAACAGAAATTGAGATGCGTACCCTGCTTCATGATCTTTCGCAGGTGGATAATGCCCATACCTGTCCGCACGGGCGTCCGATTATTTATAAAATCACCATGCAGGAGCTGTACAAAATCTTTAAGCGGGGAACTTATCATGGATAAAGAGAAAGCATGGGCCATTACAACCAGTAAAGCAAGAGGCAAGCATGGAATCGGTTTAACCGGGGATGCGCAGGCACTTGCCGATGAACTGCATATTCCGGTAATTGATCGCAATAATAAAGGGATTCCAAAACTGATGGAACTTTATCAGCTGGATTGTATTCTGGTGGAGGAAGAGGACGAACTGATTGCGCACTGGAACGACGGTGCCCATCTTACCTTCCATCCCGGTATGGCTGTTCCTCGCATTAAGCAGATGAAAGACGGCGAACTGGAAATGCTTGTGCAGGTGGCGGGGATTCGCCCTGGTGATGAAATACTGGACTGCACTCTCGGGATGGGGAGCGATGCCATTGTAATGGCATTTGCTGCCGGTGATCAGGGGCACATTACATCACTGGAAAGCAGTCCGCTGATTTATGCCATTACCACCTATGGTTTAAAACACTGGCCGACCGGAAGCTGGCGTATGAAAGAAGCGATGGCGCGCATTACACCGGTTAACAGCAAATATGAGCCATATCTGGCGAATCTTACGGAGAATGCATACGATATTGTTTATCTGGATCCGATGTTTGAACGACCGATTATGGAATCATCGGGAATCGCACCTTTGCGCCGCGAGGCAGATTATGCGCCGCTTACGCAGGAAACACTGGAATATGCCAAACGGGCCGCGAAACGGCGTGTGGTGGTAAAACACCGCGCTGGAACTTTGCAGCATCTGCAGTTTGATGAAATTCTAGGTGGAAGATACAGTGCCATTGCCTATGGTGTGCTGTATGCCAATGAAAGGAAGTAAGGAGGAATCGGTTGTGGATGTAAACAACAGAGAAAAAAAACCGCTGCTTATTCTGGTGGGGCCTACTGCTGTGGGTAAAACAGCTGCCAGTATTGGTCTGGCAAAAGCATTAAACGGTGAAATCATATCCGGTGACTCCATGCAGATTTTTAAAGGGCTTGATATCGGTACAGCAAAAATTACACAGGCCGAGATGGATGGCGTTGTGCATCATATGATTGATATCAAGGAACCTACGGAAAACTTCAGTGCAGCAGAATTTAAAGATCGGGTAGATGCTCTGATTGCGGATATTGCCAGCCGCGGCAAGCTGCCAATGATTGTAGGCGGTACAGGATTTTATGTAAACGGTGTACTGTATGAATATCATTTTGGCGAGGCGGATGTGGATGAAGCCTATCGGCAGGAACTGACCGATTATCTGGATGCCAACGGAAAAGAAGCGCTGTGGCAGATGTTAAAAGAGCGTGATGCAAAATCGGCAGAGCGGCTTCATGCAAATGATGTAAAACGGGTCATGCGCGCTCTGGAAGTGCTTCATGTAACCGGTATTCCGGCATCGGAACGGCAGAATGAAGTGGACAAAAAAGAGATGCGCTATAATGCAGTGTATCTGGGCTTAAGTCTGCCGCGGGATGTTTTATATGATCGTATTAACCGTCGTGTAGATCTTATGATAGAAGAAGGGCTGGAAGCAGAAACCCGCCGTGCCCTGGAATCCGGTGTGCCGGAGGACGCGCTTTCCATGACAAGCCTTGGCTACCGGCAGATGATACAGTATTTTAACGGCGAAATTAC
>JAFOFM010000240.1 GCA_017387265.1 Peptococcaceae bacterium
GGAATCAGATTGACATGAAAATCGTCATCTCCGATTAAATCAGCCAGTAACTGTGCCTGATGAGGGTGGTCGTTGATTTCGCTGAGCATCACATATTCCAGCATCACTTTTTTGCCGGTTTTCTGAATACAGCTTCGAGCGGCATCCATAAGCTGTGTCACTGGGTATTTGCGGTTAACCGGCATAATACGGCTGCGGGTTTCATCATCAGGTGCGTGAAGGCTGATGGCCAGGAGACCATGTGCAGGATGAGAGGCATATTGTTCAATCTGCGGTACTAAACCGCAGGTGGATACGGTTATATGCCGTGTGCCCAGAGCCAGCCCATGTGGATGGGTTACGATTTCTAAAAACTGCATAACATTGTCGTAATTATCGAATGGTTCGCCAATGCCCATCAGGACGATATTGGATATGGTTAATTGCAGATGTTTCTGGATATAAATAATCTGACCGGTTAATTCTGCCGCGCTCAGATTGCGTTTCTTTTTAAAACGGCCGCTCTGGCAGAAGGCGCAGGCCATATTACAGCCCACCTGGCTGGAAATGCAGAGGCTGTTTCCATATTTCTGCCGCATTAAAACGGCTTCGATTAAGCTGCCGTCGGAAAGCGAGAACAGAAATTTAATGGTGTCATCACCGGTGGTTTGTTCCAGAAGAACGGGCAGTTCCATAGAAAAACTCTGATCAAGCTGTTCTAAAAGTGTGCGGCGAAGTTCTGGAACAGCCAGCATGGAATCAAGTTGTTTTTTATATAAAGCCTGATAAATAAAAGGCGCTTTGCTTGGCTTTTCTCCGATTTTCAGCAGATATTCTTCCAGCTGTGCGTAGGTAATGCCGTAAATATTCATAGATAAAATCACTCTCTTTCTACTGTTTTATCTTAACACAGGCAATGAGGAAAGAAAACAAAAAGCTGCCGATGTATCTGCGCAGAGGCATAATTTTGCAAAAAAACAGCGATTTATTTGAAAAAAACTGCAAAAAAACTTTTCTAGCGGCTTGTTTTGCGGTATAATAAACTCTGTGCGTAATAGTTAATCAAAAAATTAACATATTTTTAGGAGGAATTTTGAAATGACTGTAAGTATCGAAAGACTGGATAAAGTAAAAGTTGAACTGACCATTACTGTACCAGTAGAAAAATTTGAAGAAGCGCTGAAAAGAGCATACAAAGATATGGCTCCAAAAATTAAAGTGCCAGGCTTCCGTAATGGTAAAGTGCCTATGGCAGTAGTAGAAAAAATGTATGGTCCAGAAGTATTCTTCGAAGATGCTGCAAACTACATGATTATGCCAAACTACATCGATGCTTTAAAAGAAGCTATGGCTGCGGATGAAAAATTCCAGGCTATCGCTCGTCCTGAATTTGACATCGTTCAGATGGAAAAAGGCAAAGAATTTATCTTTAAAGCAGTTGTAGACACCAAACAGGAAGTAACTCTGGGTGAATACAAAGGTCTGACAATCGAAGATATCGATCCAGAAGTATCTGCAAAAGAAGTAGATCAGTATGTTGATATGATTCGTTCTAAACAGGCTGAAGTAAAAACTATCACCGACAAACGCAATGTTCTGAAAAAAGGCGACACAGCAAATATGGACTTTGTTGGTAAAAAAGACGGCGTTCCATTTGCTGGCGGTTCCGCAGAAGGTTACGATCTGGAAATCGGTTCCGGTTCCTTCATCCCTGGTTTCGAAGAACAGATGGAAGGTATGAAAGTAGAAGAAGTTCGTAACATCGAACTGAGCTTCCCAGAAGATTACTATGTAAGCGATCTGGCTGGCCAGCCTGTTGTATTCGAAGTAACTCTGCACGCAATCAAACGCAAAATCCTGCCAGAACTGAACGATGAATTCGTAAAAGATGTAAGCAACTTTGAAACTGTTGCTGAATATAAAGAAGATATCAAAAACATGCTGAGCGCAGAAAAAACAGCTGAAATCAAAAACAGACATAAAGCTGCAGTTGCACAGCAGGTTGTAGAAGCTTCCGACGTTGTAGCTCCTGAATCCATGGTAAATGAAGAAACAGAAAGCTCTATGAATGACATCCGTTTCACCATGAAACAGCAGGGTATCGAACTGGAAGATTACCTGAAAATGACCAACGGTAAATTAGAAGATATCGAAAACGAATGCAGAATGAGAGCAGAAGCTCTGGTAAAACAGACTATCGTATTTGAAGCAATCGCTGAAAAAGAAGGTCTGGCAGTTTCCGACGAAGACTTAGAAGCAGAATATGCAAAAATGTCCGAAATGTACAACCAGCCTGTAGAAACCATCAGAGAAGTATTCGCTATGAGAGGTCAGGTTGGTGCAATTAAACGCAACCTGTTATTAGAAAAAGTTGCTGATTTCCTGTTAGAAAACGCAAAAATTGGTTAAGATATAAGTGAATACTAATTGAAAAGGAGGATAATCAGGATGAGCTATTTAGTTCCAATGGTTGTAGAACAGACAAATCGCGGAGAACGGTCGTATGACATTTACTCCAGATTATTAAAAGACAGAATTATTCTGTTAGGGGATGAGGTAAACAATACAACAGCGAATGCAATTATTGCACAGCTGCTGTTCTTGGAGGCCGATGATCCAGATAAGGATATTTTCCTGTATATTAATAGTCCGGGCGGTTCTGTGAGTGCTGGTCTGGCAATTTATGATACCATGAACTTTATCAAGCCTGATGTCTCCACTGTGTGTCTGGGCATGGCAGCCAGCATGGGTGCTTTTCTGCTGGCAGCAGGTGCGAAAGGAAAACGTTTCGCTCTGCCAAACAGTGAGATTATGATTCACCAGCCAATGGGCGGGGCTAGTGGTCAGGCTACAGATATTGCGATTCATGCAGAACATATCTTAAGAACCAGAGAAAATTTGAACAAAATCCTTGCTGAACGGACAGGACAGAGTCTTGAACAGATTAAACAGGATACTGAGCGTGATAATTTCATGACAGCTGAACAGGCAAAGGCATACGGACTGGTTGACGAGGTTATGAGCAAACATTAAGTTTTATGAGGTGAGTATATGCCTAACTTTGAAGAAGAAAAAGAATTAATCCGTTGTTCCTTTTGCGGGAAGACTCAGGATCAGGTAAAAAAAATCATTGCAGGACCAGATGTATATATCTGTGATGAATGCGTAAATCTGTGTCAGGAAATTGTACTGGAAGAACTGGGCGATGATGTCGAAATTGATATTTCGGAAATTCTGAAACCGGCAGAAATTAAAGAGATTCTGGATACGTATGTAATCGGGCAGGATGAAGCTAAAAAAACACTGGCTGTGTCGGTGTATAACCATTACAAACGTATTAACAGCACCGTTGGAAACGACGATGTGGAATTACAGAAATCGAATATCTGCCTGATCGGGCCTACCGGCAGCGGGAAAACTCTGCTGGCGCAGACACTGGCTAAAATTCTGAAAGTTCCATTTGCAATTGCTGACGCAACTTCGCTGACCGAAGCCGGGTACGTGGGGGAAGACGTGGAGAATATTCTGCTGAAAATCATTCAGGCAGCAGACTATGATATGGAAATGGCGCAGAAAGGGATTATCTATATCGATGAAATTGATAAGATTGCCCGCAAAAGCGACAACCCATCCATTACTCGAGATGTTTCCGGTGAAGGGGTACAGCAGGCGCTGTTAAAAATTGTAGAAGGTACGGTTGCAAATGTACCGCCGCAGGGTGGTCGTAAACATCCGCATCAGGAGTTTATTCAGCTGGATACCAGCAATATCTTATTTATTCTGGGTGGAGCTTTTGACGGCCTGGAAAAAATCATTGAAAACAGAATCGGTAAAAAAGGTCTGGGTTTCAATGCGGAAGTAAAAACAAAAGAAGAGAAAAAACAGAACAATCTGCTTAAAGAGATGATTCCGGAAGACCTGCTGCGTTTTGGTCTGATTCCAGAATTTATTGGTCGTGTGCCGGTAATTGTAACACTGGAAGCGCTGGATAAAGATGCACTGATCCGGATTCTGACCGAGCCGAAAAACGCACTGATTAAACAGTACCAGCGTCTGATGCGTATGGATCATGTAGAACTGGAATTTACCGAGGATTCTCTGGTTGCAATCGCAGAAGCGGCTCTGAAACGCAACACTGGTGCTCGTGGTCTGCGTTCTATTGTAGAAAAAACAATGAACGATATCATGTACGAAGTGCCAAGCAATCCGCAGATTGCGAAAGTTGTAATTCATGCAGATTGCATCACTGATGGTAAAGAACCGGAAGTGATTCTGCACAAAGCGAAAAAGGCAAACTAAGCTTTGATTCGTGCACTTTCTATAAACCATACAAAGAACTACTTCAATATTTTTGAGGTAGTTCTTTTTTTCTTGCTATGCTATAATAACAGCAGAAAATATTTACAGTGAATAGCTGTAAAGGAGAATGCTTATGAAATTGCAAAAAATGATATATGGACTTGTCTGTCTTTTTGTAGCGCTGATGCTTTGCGGCTGCGAATGGGAACTGGCGTCACCGGAAAGTCTTATTACACCGCCGAAATCCAATCAGGAGAGACTGCAGCAGAAACAGCTTGTTACTTCTTTTTTAAGTCGAGAGGAAAGTCTGATTGTACCCGAGGCTTTAAATGAATCGAATGCTTATCAGTATCTGGATCTGGATCAGAATGGCGATGATGAGATTATTGCATTTTACGCTAATAAAGAGAGCAATTTTATGCTGGGATTTGTCATTCTGGATCAGAGCGAGAAACAGTGGTATCTGAAACATAAAGCCGTTGCCTATGGTACAGATGTACATTTTTTTGCAGCAAAAGATCTGGACGATGATGGGCAGCTGGAAATTCTTCTAGGTGTGGATACAGGATATGGTTCTCAGAAGGAATTATATCTCTACCAGATGAATGAACAGGAACTGACCGATATTACTGGAGAAGAACGTATTACCTACGACCAGATTACGCTGGCGAAAAATGAAAAAAACGGGAGTGTACTGGTGACAGCTCGTATGGATACGTCTGTGCTGGAAGGAAACAGCAATATTACAGTGTATGAGTATTATCACGGGAATGTAATGCCGGTTTACGATGAAACCTTTACTGGCTATTGCAGTGAAATGCGGTTTGATAAAGTAGCCAGAAATGCTGATGGGGTATATCTGGCTATGCGGCATAATCATTTTGTGAATGTATTGTTATTGAAAGAAACTGCGGAAGGTTTTGCAGTGGTAATGGAACATCCATTGCCATACGATTATGAAGATGTAAGCAATGTTCAAATATTCCATGATGAAAACAATGATGGTGTTGTAGAAATTATTTCGCTATGGTCACCGGAACTGAATGATTCCACTAGAGGGTATAAAGATTATATTCAGGTATGGCTGCAGTGGGATGGGATGGAAGGCCTGATTGCTGTGGATGCTGTATTGGAAAATGTCAGTGAAGGATACCGGTTCTCGGTTCCACTGGAATGGATGGACTGGCTTTATTATGATTTCCGCACACAGGATACCATCATCTGGACAGATTTTTATTCTGAAAACGGGAATATGGAATTTGAAACGGTATTTTCCAGGGCTGCCCCACCGTGGCGGTAACGCGCGGCGGCAGAATTTACGTCGGCTGGTATGGCGGCGGAGTCCGAGAGCCGAGCCTGGAGCACTTCAACCTCC
>JAFOFM010000241.1 GCA_017387265.1 Peptococcaceae bacterium
GCGGCGCTTGGTTATCGGGATATGGCGGTGCATTGCCGGGTGGAGGAAAAAATAAAACAGTCGGCATGGCTGTTGTTTGTTTACAGCAGTATTTTGCTGGGTATGATATGGATAACGGACGGCTGCGGATACTGGCAGCTTATTCCGGCATTATTTGCACCAGTCGGCCATGAACTGGTCTTTTGGGCAGGAAAAAAGCTGGATAAAAATGCGAAAGCCTGTCCTTACCGGGCACCGAAAGAGGGCATTGGGATTCTGGATGTGCAGTATGGTTCTCCGGCAGCAAAGGCAGGGCTTCGTCGGGATGACAGAGTGATTGCGCTGAATGGAGAAGCAATTCGGGACCGGCAGCATTTTTTTGAAATGACATGGGCATTGCCGGAGTCTGTGACGGTGGAATATCTGCGCAATGAAACCCGTCAGATCTGCTGTATGCGTATGCGGGGAGAGCTTCAAACCGGTATTCTTACTATGCCGGATGAGGCTTGTCGAATCTACTGGCCGATCCAGCAGGATGAGGGAATTTTAAAATTCCTAGAGAAAAAGTGCGAAAAGAGATTGAAAAAAGTACGTTAATGTGCTTTAATAATGTAGTTAGAACTGAAAAACTTTTGTGGAGGTAAATAGAGACATGGTTGAACAGGTTAAATTTACAGAGAAAACAATAGATTATGCAAAAAATCCTCGCAATGAGGGCGAACTGGCTGGCGCAAACGCAATCGGTGAAGTAAGCAACCCGGACTGCGGCGATTCCACCGTTATGTACCTGAAAGTAGAAAACGACATCATTCAGGATGTTACTTTTGAAACCTTCGGTTGCGCAGCAGCAGTAGCAAGCAGCAGTATCCTGACCGAAATGATCAAAGGCAAAACTGTTGAAGAAGCATACAAACTGACAGAAGAAGCTGTAGCGGATGAGCTGGGCGGTCTGCCAGAGAAAAAATTACATTGCTCTGTAATCGGTATCGAAGCTATGCGTAAAGCGATTAACAACTATCGCAACGGCGTAGTAAGAAGCGACGACTAATTCATAAACAAAACAATCATGCATATATGCAACGAAAAGCAGAAGGGCCGGAGGCTCGTCTGCTTTTTTTGTTTGCCTTTTTGCATGCTTTTGTTTGTATGTTGCTGCATGTTTGTTTATACGGCCGGTCCGGGTATATATCAGACATAAGAAATGCTGTCGGGAAGGTGCATTGTGCCAGGGGTTGCCCTGTGCTATACTTACTGACAGAAAGGACAACTGTAGCTGTAAAAAAGACAGGGCGTGAGACAGGAGGAATTGTTATGAGTTTAAATGCAACACCATCTTCGGAACGGGTGCATATTGGTTTTTTTGGAAGACGCAATGCGGGAAAATCCAGCGTAGTGAATGCGGTAACCGGGCAGGAACTGGCGGTGGTATCGGATGTAAAAGGAACAACTACGGACCCGGTCAGCAAGGCTATGGAACTGTTGCCGATTGGTCCGGTTGTGATTATCGATACCCCGGGGATTAACGATGAAGGCGCTTTAGGGGAACTGCGTGTACGCAAAACAAAACAGGTGCTGAATAAAACCGATGTTGCGATACTGGTAATCGATGCCGCTGCAGGCCGCACTGATGCGGAAGAAGAACTGCTGGCGATGTTCAAAGAAAAAGAAATTCCTTATCTGATCGTTTATAATAAAATCGATTTACTGCCGGAAGGCACTGTGCTGCAGGTGGAAGAAGGAGCCTGTCAGGTTAGTGCGGTAGAAAATACCGGAATTCATGAACTGAAAGAGGCAATCGGGCGTCTGGCACAGACCGAAGGGCCGGAACAGTACATTGTGCGTGATCTGGTTCAGCCAAATGATCTGATTGTGCTGGTAGTACCGATTGATTCGGCGGCTCCAAAAGGCCGTCTGATTCTGCCGCAGCAGCAGACCATTCGTGATATTCTGGAAGCGGGTGCGGTATCGGTAGTAACAAGGGATGCGGAACTGGAAGAAACTCTGAAACGTCTGGGAACCAAACCGGCAATGGTAATTACCGACAGCCAGGTATTCGGCAAAGTGGCGCCGGTGACTCCAATGGATATTCCGTTAACATCGTTCTCGATTCTGATGGCTCGCTATAAAGGCCAGCTGGCCGGGGCGGTGCAGGGCGCAACGGCTATTGATACTCTGGAAGACGGGGATACCGTTTTAATTTCCGAGGGCTGTACCCATCATCGGCAGTGTGATGATATCGGCTCGGTTAAAATTCCAAACTGGCTGAAAAAACGCACCGGCAAGGATCTGAAATTTGAGTTCAGTTCCGGCGTAGCTTTCCCGGATGATTTATCGCCGTATAAACTGGTGATTCACTGTGGCGGCTGTATGCTGAATGAACGGGAGATGAAATATCGTCAGAAATGTGCAGCTGATCAGAATACCCCGTTTACCAACTACGGGATTGCCATCGCATATATGCAGGGTATTTTAAAACGCAGTGTGGAAATCTTTCCGGATGTGGCAGCGCTGCTGTAACGGATGCAAAACGTCGGAAGGGTTTCGCCATAAATAAGTTGTATGGCCGTATTGATGGAAGCTATGAAAAAAAACCATAAATATGATATATAATAGATATAGCAATGGCAGAGTATTAAGAATGTCATGAAAACGAGACGCATTACGCAATCGAAATATACAATATCATTTTTAGGAGGCTATTTACATGTCTGAAAATTTATACGACCTGATTATTATTGGCGGCGGTCCTGCTGGTTTAAGTGCCGGGATTTACGGCGGTCGCGCAAGAATGAAAACTCTGATTATTGAAAAAGGCTCTTTAGGCGGCCGTGCATTTACTACCAGAGAAATCGTTAACTATCCAGGCTATAAAGAAACCACCGGTCCTGATTTAATGAAAGACATGGCAGAACATGCACAGGCATTCGGTGTGGAAGTAAAAAAAGAAGAAGTAAAATCCGTTGATTTTGCTGGCGATATCAAAATCGTAAAAACCAAAAAACATGAATATCAGGCAAAAGCAGTTATTCTGGCTACCGGTACCGAAGCAAGAATTCTGGGCATTCCGGGTGAACGTGAACTGAACGGTATGGGCGTAGCTTACTGCGCAACCTGCGACGCGGAATTTACCGAAGGCCAGGATGTTGTAGTTGTAGGCAGCGGCGACCAGGCAATCGAAGAAGGTATGTTCATTGCAAAATTCGCAGAAAGCGTTACCGTTATCGTTCTGCATGATGAAGGCATTCTGGACTGCAACAAACAGGCTGCTGAAAAAGCATTCGCACATCCAAAAATGAACTTCGTATGGAACTCCGTTCTGGAATCCATCGAAGGGGAAGATGAAGTAACCGGCGTTAAAATCAAAAATACCAAAACAGGTGAAATTACCGACTTTGCATGCGGTTATGTATTCTTCTTTGTTGGCATGGTGCCAGGCACCAAATGTGTACAGGGCCAGATGGCATTAGACAGCCGCGGCTGGGTGCATACAAATGAAATGATGGAAACCGACATCCCGGGCGTTTTCGCAGTTGGTGACGTACGTGCAAAATATCTGCGTCAGGTATCCACTGCAATCGGTGACGGTGCGGTTGCGGCTACTGCTGCAGAACGTTATATTGAAGAACTGCACGATTTCCAGGAAACTGTTGTGAATGCAGACAAACCAGTGCTGATGGGTTTCTGGAGTCCGGAATTCAATGACAGCCTGGACAAACTGAATCAGGTGGATGCGGCAAACCGCGAAGCAGGGGATAAATATAAATTTATCGAAGTGGATATTACTCGTAAAAAAGGCTGGGCTAAAAAATATGGCGTGGATGTAACCGCAGAACAGACAGCACGCGTTATTGAACTGAACAAAGGGGAACTGGTTCGTGAACTGGTTCTGGAACAGGATGTAAGAGGCCAGCTGTAAAAACGAGACAAAGAAAAACTCCTTTCAGAATAGTATATAAATATATGAAAAACGGGCTGCAGACTGGGTTTGCAGCCCGTTTTTCTGTATTTGCGCTTCTGGGGAAACAAAAAATGTGAAAAAAGATTGAAAAAAGGTGTTGACAGAAACGGGTAGGAAGTGATAAGATATCAAAGTCGTCAGCGAGCGGCCAGCACAAAATAGAAAATCTGAAAAAGATTTGAAAAAAGGTGTTGACAGGAAGTTGAAGACATGGTAATATATAAAAGCTGTCGCGAGGCGATGGCGAA
>JAFOFM010000022.1 GCA_017387265.1 Peptococcaceae bacterium
CTTTACTTCGTATAAATCGGTACTTGCGTTCTGCAGAACGTCTTTCACTTTACCGTAATACACATCACCCTGATATACATCCAGCCCGATCAGTTCGTGAATAAAATAAGCGCCTTTTGGTTTTACTGCATCTTCCGGCGCTACACACAGATAAATGTTTTTGTAGCGTTCTGCCTGTGTGCGGTCTTCAATGCCTTTGATGGTAATCAGAATGTTGTCTTTATGTTCACGAGCCGATGTAACCTCTACCTCTTCATAGCGTTTTCCCGCAAGTTCCAGAAAAGCCCGTTTCAGTTTACGGAAACGGCGGTTGTTATCGGTTAAAGGCAGAAGCACCAGCTCCCCTTTAATGCCGTGACAGTTGATAATTTTCCCTACTCGAATATACTCTGGTTTCATAGTCTTACGCCTTTGGATTAATTGCAATAACGATATCGTCTTTTAAGATAACATCGCAGCTTACATTTGCAGTAAATGGTTCCCCAACGCGGATTTCCTGCAGGAAGTTGCCTTCGCCGGTTTCCACGATTTCGCCCTGCGGCAGTTCCATAATTGCCTGCAGGCTCATTTTCAGCTGATCACGGTAGGTAACCAGTTTTTCTTTTTCGCCCATAAACTGACGGCGGTACATATCTACATTTGGATCGCCCTGCAGAGTCAGTTTGGTGATTGCTTTGTTCATGCTTTCGTCAAATACTTTGATGTCTTCTTCCATTTTATCGATTTCAGCCTGTACCTGGCTGCCTGCTTTTGCTTTGTAGCCATCGGTTACAACCTGTTTGATTGTCAGTTTGCCCATCATCTGAATTTTATCCATTTTGAAGTGCCTCCTTATTGTAATTATGTATCAGTATATGCAAGAAACAATAATAAAAAACCGACTATCGACAAATATGTCAGCAGTCGGCTTCCTATCATTACATAATTTCCACTGTAACCTTTTTATTTGCTTTTACAGCAGCGGCTTTGACCACAGTACGGATTGCTTTGGCAATACGGCCCTGTTTGCCGATTACCTTACCCATATCCTCCTGCGCAACGGTCAGATGAATGGTAATTTCTTTCCCATTTTCAACCTGTGTTACTTTTACAGCTTCAGGCTGATCAACTAAGGATTTCGCTAAGTGTTCCACTAAAGCTAACACGTAAATCCCTCCTTATTTCCACAGACCCTGCTGTTTTAACAGAGATTTAACTGTATCGGAAGGCTGAGCGCCAACGCTTAACCATTTTTCAGCTTTTTCAGCGTTGATTTCAACAGCTGCTGGCTGACGGTTTGGATCGTAAGTACCAATTACTTCGATGAAAGCACCGTCTCTACGAGCGCGGGAGTCAGCTACAACAATACGGTAGAAAGGGTTTTTCTTAGCACCCATTCTTGTTAATCTGATTTTTGTTGCCATTCTTTTCACCTCCTCTAACTACTAAATGATTTATATCATGCGATGCGAGGGGGCTCTCCCCCCGCGTTTATCACATAAACGGCAGTTTGAATTTGCCAGCCCCGCCTTTTTTCTTGCCGGTTGCCATACCGGAGAACTGTTTTAAGAGCATCTGGGACTGTTCATATTGTTTAATCAGGCGGTTAACATCCTGAACTTTCATCCCGGAACCTGCCGCAATACGTTTACGACGGCTGCCGTTGATGATTTTTGGATTCCGGCGTTCTGCCGGTGTCATCGACAGGATAATAGCTTTTGTCTGAGCCAGATCTCTGTCACTCACCTGAATGTCTTTCAGTTTGTTTTTGCTCATGCCAGGCATCATTTCCAGCATATTGGTGATGCTGCCCATGTTTTTAATCTGATCCATCTGTTCCAGATAATCTTCCAGGGTGAATTCGGCTTTGAGCATTTTTTTCTGCATCTCTTCCGCTTTCTGCTGGTCGATGTTTTCCTGTGCCTTTTCAATTAAGGTCAGTACATCGCCCATCCCCAGAATACGGGATGCCATACGGTCCGGATGGAATGGTTCCAGGGCATCCAGTTTTTCACCCATACCTGCAAACTTGATTGGCTTGCCGGTAATAGATTTAATGGATAATGCCGCACCGCCTCGGGTGTCACCGTCCAGTTTGGTCAGTACAACCCCGGTAATATCTAACAGCTCGTTAAAGCTGTCGGCTACATTAACTGCGTCCTGCCCTACCATGGAGTCCACAACGAGCAGAATTTCAGTTGGATTCGCAACGGCTTTTACATTTTTCAGCTCTTCCATCAGCACTTCATCGATGTGCAGACGACCCGCTGTGTCCAGAATAACTACGTCGTTGCCTTTTGTTTTTGCATGTTCAATCGCGCCTTTGGCGATGTCTACCGGACTGATCTTATCACCCAGTGTGAATACCGGAATATCCAGCTGTTCACCCAGAACCTGCAGCTGTTTGATAGCCGCTGGACGATATACGTCACAGGCAGTCAGCAATGGACGTTTGCCCTGTTTTTTGAGCAGTTTCCCCAGCTTACCGCTGGTAGTGGTTTTACCGGAACCCTGGAGCCCTACCATCATAATAACGGTTGGAGGTTTCGGAGCGATGGTCAGTTTACTCTGTTTACCGCCTAAGAGCTCGGTTAATTCATCGTGAACGATTTTTACAACCTGCTGCCCCGGTGTCAGGCTTTCCATAACCTCTTCCCCGACTGCACGGCTGTTTACTTTATCGATGAACTGTTTTACAACTTTGTAGTTAACGTCCGCTTCTAACAGGGCAACTTTTACTTCACGCATAACGGCTTTCAGATCTTTTTCGGTAATCTTACCCTGCCCTTTCATGCGTTTGAAAATGTCCTGAAGCTTATCGCCTAAACCATCAAATGCCATACCGGCTCCCCCTTTCCAGACTTCCTTATCTATATACAATCGTTTCAATCAAGTTTATTCTTCCAGACCCAGCTGTTTTAAAAGCGTCATCGCTTCGCTGTTACCTTCTACCATATCCGCCAGACGTTCCAGAACGCTTCTGCGTTCCATTTCACGTTCTGCCAGATGCAGCTTTTCTTCGTATTTTTCCAGAAGATGTTCGGTGCGTTTAATTAAATCGTGAACTGCAGGACGCGAGATGTTCTGTTCCGCCGCGATTTCTCCTAAAGACAGGTCGCACTGATGATATAAATCAAAAACATCCTGCTGCTTTTCTGTCAGCAGACCGCCGTATAAATCGTACAGCATTACAAGCTGTGCTCTATGCTCCAGCGTCATTGCCTTTCACCTCATCTGTTAACCCTTTGTCCTTAACACCTTTGTTAGTTTAATCGAAAACCGTTCAGATGTCAAGTAAAAATACTAAACATCTTCATCTTTTTTTCATAAACCGCTCTTATTGTATACAAAAACAAAACCGTATAGTGTCCATCACGGAAAGATGTCCGCTATCTGTGTTTTGCATACAAAAACACCCCGCTGATTTCTCAGCGAGGTGCTGTTAGCTGTCTGATCCTCTATTCTTCCTCCACCAGAGCAAAGCGTTTTACGGTGCTTCCATCAGGCAGAGTCACATCTTCCAGAAACATCGCCAGAGGCCGTGCCCAGATGCCGAACTCCCCGTATAAGGCCTGGTAGATAACCAGTTCTTCTTCCGTTTCGGTGTGCTTTGCAACGTGGAGCACTTTGTAGAGTTTATCTTTATAATGACGGTAAGTACCGTTTAATACTAATTCATTCATACATATGCCTCCTTACAGCGGCAGAAATGCCCAGGCAACTGCAATGACTAAAGCAGGCAGCATATTGGCCACAC
>JAFOFM010000242.1 GCA_017387265.1 Peptococcaceae bacterium
CAAAAGAGGTTGAGCTAAAATGATGGAAAAACTGGTGCTGCTATTGATTATTTTTCTGATTTGCGGATTCGGGTTGTTCCTGTATCACTATAAACGGCAGGCTTTATACCGTGATTTAGGTATTGATAAAGTAAAAGATGCGGTAGAGGAAGCTATGCAGGAAGAAAAACAGGCGGAACAGGAAAAAATAAAAAACGCGGATATGCCGTTTTATGTGCGATACGGGCTGCCGATAATGTTTCTGGTATTGTTTATTGTGGAAATGGCGGCGGTTCATTATTTCCCGCAATCTGGCATGGATGATAAAACCCCGGTTCTGATTGCGGCATTTGCCATTGTGATTCCGTTTATTCTGGTGCTTGTTGTGCTGATGAAAGAAAGTAAAAGTGCAAAATCAAAATTTGTGCTGAGTCTGGTATTTGCACTGATTATGGAGCTGGTTGCAGCAGGCTCGATAGGGCGAATGCTGGATGGATATTATTTTGAAAGTGCCTATGGTTTCAAACGGCTCGGTAATTTTGCATTGACGATGGCGATTACGGCTGGTGCTATGTACACAGCGCATACAAACTGGCTGAAAGTATATGCCGGAAAAACAAAAGCTGATGATATCCATGAGTGAGTCAGTCTCCATCCCGGAACAAATAATCTATTGACAAGAAAAGACGGTTTACCTATAATATTATAGGTAAACGAACTTGCCGAAATGGCGGAATTGGCAGACGCAGCGGACTCAAAATCCGCCGCCGTCAAAAGCGTACGGGTTCGACTCCCGTTTTCGGCACCATAACAAAATCCCCGGTTTGTGATAAACAAATCGGGGATTTTTCTGTGTTGTGTAAAAATATTTGTAAAAGGATTTGCAATACGTTTATTTTTTCTCGCCAAAGAGTTCGCTTACCATGGTGGAGCCCAGTACCATAACAGCACCGATAACGCCCCAGAGGCCGATATTTTCCTGCAGAATGACTGCGGAAAGGATAATAGCCACAACCGGGTCAATATAGCTGAATAAGGCGATTGTCTGCGCTTTCAGACCGCTCATAGAGCCGAAGTACAGGGTGTATGCAATACCGGTGTGTACAATCCCGACAAAGATAAGCATGAGAACGGCAATTGGTGTGAAAGAAATATCGGCGAAATTTTCTGTCAGCAGGGTGTATGGCAGAATGGCAATGGCTGCGGTGCCCAGCTGCATAATAGTTTTATCGTAGGCCGGGATATCTTTGATATACTGGTTTAAGATAACCACGATTGCATAAAGTGTGGCAGCGCCAAGGCCGAGCAGAATGCCTTTCAGCTCGCTCATGCCGCCAAAACCGCTTTGCGGAATGCCGGATACAAATACCATACCGGCAAGGGCCACAGCTACGCAGATGGCTTTTAACAATGTCAGCCGTTCTTTAAATAAAAACGGGGAAACCAGCACTACGATAACCGGTGCCATATAGTAACACAAGGTTGCGGTTGCGACTGTGGTATACTGATAGGCTTCAAAAAGCAGAATCCAGTTAAAGCCGATGAAGGCACCCGATACAACCAGAAAAACGAAATTTCGTTTAATTGCTTCTATGGAAAGTTTATCCCGTTTCACCGCCAGAACCAGAAACAGCAGAAAGGCAGTGCCGATAATGCCTCTGGCCAGTGCCAGAAGGCTGGACGGCAGCGGAATATATTTGCGGAAGATGCCGATGGTACCAAAAATGGTCATGGCACCGATCATCATCATTTTATCTTTATTGTTGTTCAAAGCTGTCACTCCTTTTGGAAGGTTTCTTAACAGTATAGCGCATGGCTTGCAATATGGTCAACCGGAATAGGGCATGTATACAGAATGTTGCAAAAAATTCGGACATTGCGCGAATAAAAAGATATTGTTATAATGGGAGCAATGTTAAAAAAGTCAGGAGAGAAGAGACATGGAATGGGAAGAACGTTTTCCGGACGGGATAAGTATGGTTGCCGGTGCAAAACAGCGCATTGAAGGGGAGGACAAGCCCATTCGCTATGTAAACGGGCGTTATAAGCTGCGCGGTGAAAAAGAAAGCCGCTGGCTGTATAATATCACCTATCAGGTGGAAGAGAACGACCTGGTGATTGTGGAGCAGGAACAGGACAACGAGATTCGTCTGCCGCTGGAAACAGTAGAATATCTGAAACTGCGTCCGTTTTATTTTGCGGCGTGCATCGGTTTTAAAGCATTTGTATTTTATAATGAAGAGATTTGCTAAATTTTCTTGACAAATCTTTGCAATCTTCATATACTAAAACACATAGAAGACAGCAATGGCGCTGTGGGTGGCAACACTCGCAGTGCCTTTTTATTTTTTATTCCAGAAAGAACTGTGTAAAACACATGGAGGGATATGTTATGGAAACAGCAGCAATGAATGTGCCGGATATGTTTGGCAGCATGGTGTTTAACGATGCGGCGATGAAATCCAAACTTCCGAAAGATGTTTATATGAAATTAAAAGAAACCATCGACTCCGGCGTGGCATTAGACCCGACAGTAGCCGATGTTGTAGCAAATGCCATGATGGACTGGGCAATGGAAAAAGGGGCAACCCATTTCTCTCACTGGTTCCAGCCAATGACTGGTATTACTGCGGAAAAACATGACAGCTTTATTACCCCGGTACCGGGCGGTAAAGTTATGATGGATTTTTCCGGGAAAGAGTTAATCAAAGGGGAATCGGATGCATCCAGCTTCCCGTCCGGCGGTTTACGCGCAACCTTCGAGGCGCGCGGCTATACTGCATGGGACCCGACTTCCTATGCATTTATTAAAGATCACACCTTATATGTTCCTACCGTATTTGCTTCTTACAGCGGCGAAGCGCTGGACAAAAAAACACCGCTGCTGCGTTCAGTAGAACTGGTAAATAAAGAAGCAGTACGTTTACTGCACATCCTGGGCAAAACCGATGTTACCCGTGTAACCACTACCGTTGGTCCGGAACAGGAATATTTCCTGATTGACCGTGCCTTATCGTATAAACGGAAAGACATTCTGTTTACCGGCCGTACCTTATTTGGTGCAAAACCTCCAAAAGGTCAGGAACTGGAAGATCATTATTTTGGTGCGATTAAACCAAGAATCACAGCATTTATGGAAGATCTGAACGAAGAACTGTGGAAACTGGGTGTTCTGGCTAAAACCGAGCATAACGAAGTAGCTCCGGCACAGCACGAACTGGCTCCAATTTTTGCGACTACCAATATTGCAACCGACCACAACCAGCTGACTATGGAAGCGTTAAAAGATGTGGCGCGCCGTCACGATTTATCCTGCCTGCTGCATGAAAAACCATTTGCAGGTGTAAACGGTTCCGGGAAACACAACAACTGGTCCATGTCTACCAATACCGGCGAAAACCTGCTGCGTCCAGGCAAAAAACCGGAAGAAAACATTCAGTTCCTGCTGTTTTTAACAGCTATCGTAAAAGCTGTGGATGAATATCAGGATTTACTGCGTGTATCGGTTGCAACTGCCGGCAATGATCATCGTTTAGGTGCCAACGAAGCACCGCCTGCGATTATTTCTATGTTCCTGGGCGAAGACTTAAGCGATATTCTGGAATCTTATGAAAACGGTGTGGAATATGTGCCGGTAACCCGTCAGCAGATGGAAACCGGTGTTGCTGCAGTTCCAAGCTTCCAGAAAGACACCAGCGACCGTAACCGTACTTCTCCGTTTGCGTTCACTGGTAATAAATTTGAGTTCCGTATGCTGGGCTCTGCATCTTCTATTTCCGATACCAATACCGTTATGAATACCATTGCGGCTGATGCCATCGGCTATATTGCCGACCAGCTGGAAGGCGCTGAAGATGTAATGGCCAAAGCGAAAGAAATTATCCGTGATATTGTGATGAAACATAAACGGATTATCTTTAACGGCAATAACTATTCGGAAGAATGGGTACAGGAAGCGGAACGCAGAGGCTTACTGAATCTGAAAAACACAGCCGATGCTATCCCGCATCTGGTAGATGAAAAAAATATTGCACTGTTCACAAGACATGGCATCTATACAGCAGAGGAAGTACATTCCCGCTGTGAAATTCTGCTGGACAATTACTGCAAAGTACTGCATATTGAAGCATTAACCATGCTGGAAATGTCCAAAAAAGAAATTATTCCAGCTGTATCGACATATCTGAAAGATATGAGTACTGCCGCAGCGTCTATTAAGGCGGTTGTTCCGGATGCCGACTGCTTTATGCAGGAAAGCATTATTGCAAAAGCGGCTGCACTGTCCGGCTCCCTGTACAAAAAAACAGAGGCATTGAGCGCAGCAGTGCTGGCAACCAAAGAGCATGAGGAAAATATTGAAGATCGTGCCCAGTATTATAAAAACAGCATCTTCCCTGGCATGCAGGAACTGCGTGCAGTAGCCGATGAGCTGGAAACTATGGTAGGGGAAGAGTACTGGCCGTTCCCTACTTACGGTGATTTATTATTCAAAATTTAATCAGCCTGAGAGTATTATTAGGAGACAATCGTATCTAACGGTTGTCTCTTTTTTTATACAGAATTCAGGCAAAGAAAAAACCACGCATTGCTGCGTGGTTAAGAGAGTTTGTGTTTATTTGAAAATCAGAATGTTGCTGATTTCTTTACCTGGTGTCGGTAAGGTGCAGCCCGGTACATATAACCCGGAAGCAGAACCGCTATCCATAGAAATTGCATGAACGGCTCCCAGCTGACTCATAACACTTGCCATCTGGTTCAGTGTACATTTTACACCGGCTACCAGAAGAATATCCCCGTTTTTCATTACGCCGACTGCACTGCGTGCAACGGCCAGATCAAACCCGGCAGAGTCGGAAAAACCTTCTTTCGCAGGGTTTACAATCACAGCGCCATCTTTCAGTAAAAGCGGGCCGGCACCTACTGCTGTCCGAACATCAGACCAGTCCATTTTCTCGCCATTTGCACCGACAAATCCGGTGGTATAGGAAACTTTTGTGCCTTTTGCGCAGCCATTTGCTGCTGCTGCTTTATTGCCGGTAAACAGCAGAACATACCCATTGCTCGGAATATCTACTGCTTTATTGCTATGAACGGATACAACTTCGCCATTCTGTACAATCAGGGCAGTGCCGCCTGCACAGTTTGTATTTTTACCATATGCACTGTTGTACAGTACAACCGTATTGCTGCTTGCAGCAGGGGTGTGATTTACCAGTGATACATTATAAACGGTACCGCCTACGGTAGCAGTTACAGCACTGCGTACGATATCCATTTTAACGCTTCCGTTTCTGGTAAAGGCTACGGTGCTGCCAGTACTTTCGGAATGAATCAGATTCCCGTTTTTAATTAAAATACCGTATGGATCCTGAGATTTGGAGCTGTCATAACTCTGGAAGTAGCTTCCGTTAACAGCTGCCTTGGCAGAGGTACGCTGCGCCAGACTTTTCATGGTTTCGGTCTGACCAACGCTGTTCTGTGCCAGCGCCACATCTGCTCTCAAATTAGAGGATTTCGGAACAAGCACGTAATTTACCGGTGTATTTTTTCCACCGATGGAAACAGCCTGTCGTTTCGTAAATACTTTTTCAACTTCCGGCACCTGAACCGCTTTGCCATCCGTCCGGATGTACAGCGCCTGTTCGTTGCTGCCGTAGCTGGCGCCCCAGATTGCGGAAACTGCTTTTACCGGAATGTAGGTTGTGCTGTCTACAATCATCGGGGATGCATCCAGAGAGACTTTTTTGCCGTTGACGCTGATGTTGCTGGAACCAACTGTAAGAATCGCGGTGGTTTTGCCGGATTTCAGTGTCAGTTCTTTTTTCTTGGCGTCATAAGCCAGACTGGCATCGAATACATTTGCCATATCCCGCGCCGGTAAAAAAGCCAGGCTGCCGGAAACTTTTGCTTCCATAGAAGCCGCTTTGCCGTCTACATGTACCTGCAGGGTATTGCCTGCGGCGAAGGCCGGGCAGGAAAAACAGAACATTACCAGCAGAAGAACTGCCAGAACGATATTCCGTCGTAAATGCATAAAGGAAACCCTCCTCCTTTCTGAACAGAATATAAATAAAGTCAGGTTATTCAAAAATTAAAATGAAAAGTAACAAAAAAGTTACATTGATAGTATACCGTTTTTTAGCAAAAAAGTCCAGCTATATTTTAGAAAATTCACATTTTGATTATGAAAAACCTTTCTTATATAAGATAAAAAATATGATTGCTGCAGAAATTGCTGGCGTAAAGCTTTGTGAGACATAATAAAACGTAAATATAATTAAAAAATAATATTGAAAAAGATATATTTTTACTTATTAATTGACGATGCTATAATGAAGCCATGATTTAAAGCAAAACCGGATAACCGGCGATACGCCATTACCCGGAATAAGAAAAGGAGCGATTCGATGGAGACATTATATTATAACGGCGATATTATCACAATGGAAGGGGAACAGGATTTTGCAGAAGCAGTGCTGGTGGCAGACGGAAAAATTAAAGCAGTCGGCACATACGATGCAGTAGCAGCAGAGAAAGGTGAAGATTGCGTTCTGCGTGATTTAGAAGGCAGAACTCTGATGCCGTCCTTTATTGACGGCCATGGCCATGTTACAATGGCCGGGGCGCAGTATCTGACCAGAGCCAATCTGGAAGATGCAAAAAACTTTGATGATATCGTGGCAATTCTGAAAAAATATATTGCGGATAATAACGTTCCAGCCGGCCAGCCGGTACTGGGCTGTCTGTATGACCATAACTATCTGGAGGAAGGCACACATCCGGATAAAAAAGTGCTGGACCGCGCATCGACCGAGCATCCGATTATTATTAATCATGCATCCGGTCATATGGGTTCGGTAAACTCTCTGGTGCTGCAGTTAGCTGGCGTGAATGAGGATACCGAAGAAATTCCTGGCGGTATGATTGACCGTTATCCTGGGACAAAAGAACCAACCGGTTATTTAGAAGAAACTGCACTGATGGCTATTGCTACTATGGGCAAAGAAAGCACCGGCCTGGCTGGAGCAGTTGGTGATGCAGAAGAAGATCTGCTGGTGCGGATTCAGGATATGTATGCATCTTATGGTGTAACAACTGTGCAGGATGGCGGCAGCTCCGGTGCTGGTCTGAAAAATATGCGTAATGCCGGTAAAAAAGGCAGACTGAAAATTGATATCGTAGCATATCCAAGCCCGCTGCCACAGATGACACCAGAAGGTGTTGACAATGTCATGGCAGAAAATGCTGACATTGTGGGCAAATATGTTGACCATGTAAAAATCGGCGGTTACAAAATTCTGCTGGATGGTTCTCCACAGGGGAGAACTGCATGGATGCGCAAACCATATGAAAACTCCGGTGATTACTGCGGCTATCCATGGCTGACCGATGAACAGGTACATGAATGTGTAAAAAAATCCATTGCGGATAACCAGCAGTTATTAACCCATTGTAACGGGGATGCTGCTTCTGAACAGCTTCTGAATGTATACGAGGCAGAACTGGCGGCATCGGATAATCCAAACAAAGCAAATCTGCGTCCGGTAATGATTCACTGCCAGACCGTAGGCGATGACCAGCTGGATCGTATGGCGGCAATTAAAATGGTTCCATCCATTTTCGTAGGTCATACCTGGTACTGGGGCGATGTGCATCTGAAAAACTTCGGCGATGCCAGAGGTCGCAGAGTAAGCCCGGTAAAATCGGCTCTGGACAGAGGTCTGGTATACAACTTCCATACTGATACTCCGATTACCCGTCCAATTATGCTGCACAGCGCATGGGCTGCAGCAAACCGTATTACCCGCGGCGGCGCAGAAATCGGGCCGGAACAGCGTGTAAGCGCATATGAGGCATTAAAAGGCATTACCATTAACTCTGCCTACGCGTATTTTGAAGAAGATACAAAAGGCTCCATTAAAGCCGGCAAACGGGCAGACCTGGTAATCTTATCGGAAAATCCGCTGAAAGGCGATGCCATGAAAATTCGTGACATTAAAGTATTAGAAACCATCAAAGATGGCGAAACCATTTACAAAGCAGAATAAGAATGTATAAAAAAAATCCTGTCTTTCTCATATACGGAAAGGCAGGATTTTTTATTGAGTTTCCAGCTGATAGTAGCGCAGCCGGTAATTATTTTTGCCGGCAGCTTTTGCTTCGTATAAGGCATTGTCCGCCTGTTTGAACAGAGCATGAAAAGTGGCAGTCTGATGGTTCAGAATAACACCGCCAATGCTGCAGGTGGTTTGCAGACTGCAGTCATTTCTGGCAGCCTCCTGAAGCTTCTGGTGAATGGTACAGCATTTCTGTTCCAGAACGGTATAGTCTGCGGTGTCTTTTACAAGAATAAGAAATTCGTCGCCGCCAAATCGACCGACAATATCGCTGGCGCGGAAGGCCTGGGCAAGTGTTCTGCCTACAGTCTGCAGGAGCGCATCGCCGGTGTAGTGGCCGAATTCATCGTTTATCTGTTTAAAATCGTCTAAATCCAGAACTAAAAGCGCACAGACGGTATTCGGTGCTGTCCGGTTCAGATACTCAGAAGTGGCTTCCTGGCAGGCTACTTTGTTTAACAGGCCCGATAGAGCATCCTGCAGGCTGAGTTTCTGATAGTGGCTGCGGGTTTCGTAATCCTGAATACGCAGACGCAGCATAATCTGGGCAAGGGAGATGGAGAATGCAATCCCGACAATGGAATTAAAAATATCGTACTGGGCAGTTGCCGGTGTTTTCAGAAGCAGTGTGGAAATAATATAGATACTTTCGAAAAAAAGAATCATCCCGTAATGCAGCCGAAACGGAAGAATCAGCAGAGCCGGCATGGAAACACAGAGCATTGGCATAAACGAAGCCGGTACATCCGGAGCCTGTAAAATATCAATTGCCATGATAAACAGAAACAGAATTGTTTCAAACAGCAGACAGAGCCCGGTTGTCCAGTCAGGAGGATGAATTTCGCTTTTCTGATAACGGGTTATCAGAAAGACCAGAAGCAGCGAAACAGGGAGAAACAGCAGATGCTGCAGCGATGGCCGCCAGCCGGGAATAACAAACGGTGTAATCAGCATTAAGGCGATTAGCAGAATGGATGAGAGAATACTGATGCTGCGAAGCAGTCGCAGATTTGTTTCGGCAATTTCCTGGGCAGCGTTTTGAAAATAGCTGGCACGGTGTGCAGATTCATTCTGAATAAACTGTTTAAATTCCGGCATAGAAACTCCTCCTTTCCGTCGAGATTTGCAGAATATTGTTAAAATAAAACCTATTGTATATGTATTATACCTGAAAAAAGTAACAGGATTCAATAAAATTTCAAAAAATTTTTCAAAATATA
>JAFOFM010000243.1 GCA_017387265.1 Peptococcaceae bacterium
AAACATGAGAGCTGCGGGTTTTCCCGCAGCTCTGATTTTATACAAACATATAGGTAGCAGTCTGTTACATAAATTAAATCAATTCGGATGGAATAGAGTGGGGGATGAAACAATGGAAGCGGTTCTGATTACAGGAGGTATTATGCTTTGCAGTCTGTTATGTGTATTTGCATCGCTGCGAAATAGAGGAGAAGTTCTGGAAAATACAATTCCAATGCTGCTGTGTCAGTTTTACATCATGGTGGCATCGTTATTATACCTGGCAGTTCTGGCAGACGGTGTGATGACAAGAACCCTGGGTATGGTTGCGCTGGTGCTGGGTGCGGCACCGGTTGTGCTGAAAAAATCCAGTTTTCAGGGAGCGCGTTATTGTATTGCGCTGGGTGCTACTTTAATTGCCTGTGCCATGATGTTGTAATTGATAACATGGTCAGGCAGGCTGTACTCTGGTATGGCTGGAAGATGTAATACTCTGGAGGTGCATAATTATGGATTTAAAAACAACCATTATTGCGATGCTTGTCTTGCTGGCTGCAGCTGGTGTTGCGGCAATATGTGCAGCAGTGTTTTTTGGAAAGCGGTATCAGGATGGCGGTACAAAAAATCAGAAGTATATCTGCGTCTGCTGCAGTGTTGCGGGCTTTGTATGTATTGTAACAGCGGTACAGATTTTTCTGATGTTCCGGAATGTATTAATCAATGTATAGCTGTTTTAGAAATGACAATGAGATGATATAAAATAAAAGGTTCTGAATCTTAAGATTCAGAACCTTTTATTTTATTACTTAACGCAGAATCAGAATGCTTCCGTAAATCAGCATAATTGTGTACACGATATTTTTTAAACGCTGCGGGTTCATATGATTTAAAAGCTTGCTTCCCAGATAAATACCAGGCGGGATGGCAAGAAGCCCGATTGCGGAATATTGAACGGCTGTCGGCGTGATTAAACCGTTGATATAGCGCATGTAAAGCAGAAAAATTTCGGTAACAGCAAACCAGGCCTGGACACTGGCGGTATAACGACGAACATCTTTGCTGACAGTTAAAAGATACAGTACAATCGGTGGGCCTCCTACGCAGAATAGACTCTCGAGTGTACCGCTTAAAGCGCCGGCAATAAAACCGTTTCGTTTTGTCGGCTGCATTTTGATTTTTTTCTGAAAAAAGATAAAGTAGAGGCTTAAACAAATCAGTACAGCACCCAGAATTTTTTTTATAAAACCGTCATCTACAATGCTAAGAGCTCGCACTGCAAAAAAACTGGCGATAAAATAACTGATAAAGGTCGGCACAATCCATTTCCATACAATATCATGGCGCATACGGATTGCATTGATAGCTGTGAAGGCCAGCGTGAGCACTGTTACGCATACGGTGGCGCAGGAATAGGTTGGCATCAGTAACGGAAATACCATAATGGTGATTATCCCGAAACCAAAGCTGGTGGATGTGTGAATCGCTGTGGCAATAAAGGTAACCAGTAGCAGGATAATAATAGACATGGAAAAACTCCTTTTTGTAATCTGGAATACAATGACTGAAACAGAATGGCTCTTGTATCTAAAATGTTTAAGTGCTATACTGACAGGGTATGTATAAGGCAGAATCATTCTTCGTGAATGATGGTATAGATGTATTAGCATACGCATTGTTGTACCGTATCTGCTGCTGCAGCATACGAAATAAAGGGGGAATCTGATATGCGTATTGATCAGCTGGCTGCTCTGGTAGAGGTTGCCAAGTCCGGCTCGATTAACTCTGCCTCTAAAAAACTGCATGTAACGCAGCAAAGTTTAAATAAATCATTAAAAAGCCTGGAAAATGAAATGAACTGCCATCTGCTTGACCGTACTAAAAAAGGGATTCGGCTGACAGCTGATGGTGAAAAAGTGCTGAGTGCGGCACAGGATGTTATCAGTCGTCTTGCGAAACTGGAGCGGGAACTGACCGCTAAACAGAATATGGACAACACACTGCGAGGAAATCTGAATGTAAACCTGTCGCCAATGCTGAATATTTCAGTGCTGCCAGTGGCTTTTAAGGATTTTATCTCGCATTATCCGGAAGTAAACCTGTTTACAGCGGAACGGTATCGTGACCATATTATCGAACGTTGTGTAGAACATCAGGAACTGGGTATGATTTGTGTATCGCCGTTGATTACAGAATTTTTTGACAATGTTCCGGATGAAGTAGAACTGATTCCATTAAAACAGTATCCAATTTATATTGCTGTTTCGGCGGGGCATCCGCTGGCGGATCATAAATCGCTTTCTATCAGCACAATCGGTCATTATCCGTTTGTTGTATATGAAATTGGTGGTACTGGCGGGATTCATACTTTCCAGAAACTTGGTCATACCAAAGTAGCACTGTCTACCAACAACTATAAGCTGTGTGAGGAAATGCTTCGCAACGATACCGCAATTATGTATAGTTTTCCACCATATCTGGAACGTAACGTATTTCCATCGCTGGTGCATATACCAGTAAAAGACAAGCAGGCGATTTTTACAATTTATGCAGCGGTGAATAAGAATATCGACAAAAACCAGCTGGCGCTGGCACGTAAATTTATTCATGTATTTAGTGAGTATCTGTAAGATTCCTTGATATCTCTTGCTTCTGCTGGTTGCAACTGAGATGCGGGATTACGCAAAAAGACAGTAGGATTATAGCATAGCCGAATGAATTGTGCAATGTTAAAAAAACGACCGAAATAAAGCGATTTTTTCGGTCGTTTTTATTTTTTGCTCAATAGATGAACCGGGAAAAAAGTAGTGAGCGTAAAAGTTGAAAATAAAGTACTGTTACAACTAGAAGTGGCAAGGAATAAATTGCAAAACACTTGCTCAGAGGCTATACTTAAAATATAATAAATTTATAAATGTGAAGAGGGCAAGCACGGTTCTTTTACTGTGATAATATTGCTTTGCAGGATATGGGTTATCGGCGATTGATGGTGTATTAGCGGCCATGATTCTGGTAAAATGTGAGTGTAACAGTTATATTAAAACAAGGAGAGACGTGGTGGCTTTTTTGCGTTTATTTACGAAAAACCGCTGAAAAACAGTATGCGTCTGCAGACTGTCTGAGGTCGGTGCTCGTAATCAGGTGTAACCATCCAAACCTGTTTTTGAAAGATGGTTCTGAATATAGAGTCTGTTTGAATAAAACAGGAGAGGATATGCCTATATTTTTATTATAATTTTTTTGACTGTGTAGGAGGTGAACTATGAAAGCGTTAGGTTTAATTGAACTTTTAGGTTATTGTCCAACAGTTGTAGCTCTGGATACCGCATTAAAAACATCTGACGTATCGTTCGAGCAGGTTCACAAAATCGACAAAGGGATTGTTTCCTTATCGATTACTGGTGACGTTGCTGCGGTACAGGCGGCGGTTGATGCAGCGGCTGCAGCGGCAAGTCAGGTTGGGGAAGTACTGTACACACATGTAATTGCCCGCCCACATGACGAAGTGGACTGCACACTGGTTGTTCCAAAAAAAAAAGTAAAAGTTGAGGCACCGCAGACTCCAGCAGAACCGTCTGAAAATGACGGCGAAGCCGGCGAAGAGGAGCCGAAAGCAGAATCCGACGAAGAAGATCCTGCCGGGGATGTTGAAGAAGCGGATGAAGAACAGAACGCTGAACTGAAAACTCAGGCAGAAGCTCTCACTCCGGAAGTGCTGAACGCCATGACTGTTAAAGAATTACGCAGCGTGGCTCGTGATTTAAATATCACCAACATGACACGGAAAGAAATCAGATTTGGCAAAAAAGAAGATTTAGTTACTTCTATCTGCAAATTCTTGGAACAGAAATAACAGAACGATGTAGAAGTAATAGCTTCAATTTTGTAAATACTTAGAACAGGAGTGTTTAATTATGCAACTTTTTGACAAAGACCTGCTGTCCGTACAGGAAGTACGTGACTTAATGGCTGCAGCAAAAGCAGCTCAGGCTGAACTGGCTGAAAAATCCCAGGAAGAAGTAGACAAAATCGTAAAATCCATCGCTGATGCTGGTGTTCGTAACGCTGCTCGCTTAGCTGTAATGGCTAACGAAGATACCGGTTTCGGTATCGTAGCAGACAAAGTAGTGAAAAACGTATTCGGTAGCTACAATGTTTGGCAGGCTATTAAAGATATGAAAACAATCGGCGTAATCAACAGAGACGAAGAAAAAGGTCTGATTACAATTGCATCCCCAATGGGCGTTGTTGCTGGTGTAATTCCATCCACCAACCCAACCTCCACAACTCTGTTCAAAGCAGAAGTAGCTATCAAAGCAGGTAACGCAATCGTATTCTCCCCACATCCATCTGCTCTGCGCTGCATCCAGGAAACAGTAAAAGTTATCCGTCAGGCAATTTCCGAAGTTGGCGGCAACCCAGATCTGGTTTCCTGCATCAGCATCCCAACCAGACAGGCTACCGAAACTCTGATGCAGCATCCTGATACTGCTATGATTCTGGCTACTGGCGGTTCTGCAATGGTACGTGCAGCTTACTCCTCCGGTAACCCAGCTATCGGTGTAGGCCCTGGTAACGGTCCTGCATTCATCGATAAGAGCGCTGACCTGGCACTGGCTGTTAAACGTATTCTGGACTCCAAAACATTTGACAACGGTACCATTTGTGCTTCCGAACAGTCCATCATCTGTGAAGAAGACTACGCTCCAGCAGTTCGTGCTGAATTCGAAAAACAGGGCGCTTACTTCCTGAACGACGAAGAAAGTGCTAAACTGAGCAAATTCATTCTGCGTGCAAACGGCACCAT
>JAFOFM010000244.1 GCA_017387265.1 Peptococcaceae bacterium
AAGTAAGAAGATACTTCCTATTGCCTATAAGGAGGGTATAAATAATGAAAGTAAGAGCTTCTGTAAAGCCAATTTGTGAAAAATGCAAAATCATTCGCCGTAAAGGTGCTGTAATGGTTATTTGCGAAAATCCAAAACACAAACAGAAACAAGGTTAATTATAAATAGAGCTTCTCAGGGAGGTGCAGTAAATGGCACGAATCGTTGGTATTGACTTACCTAGAGAAAAAAGAGTCGTAATCGGCTTAACATATATCTATGGTATTGGCAGAGCTACTTCTGAAAAAATCATTGCAGAAGCAGGTATCAATCCTGACACAAGAGTACGTGATCTGACAGAAGAAGAAGTACAGAAATTAAGAGATATCATCGGCAAAATGAAGGTTGAAGGCGACCTGCGCCGTGAAATTTCTCTGAACATCAAACGTCTGTCTGAAATCGGTTGCTTCCGTGGTGTAAGACACCGCAGAGGTCTGCCAGTAAGAGGTCAGAGAACAAAAACAAACGCAAGAACACGTAAAGGTAAAATTAAAACCGTAAGTGCAAAACGCAAAAAATAAGGGGTGATATGTTAAATGGCTAGACCAAAAACTGCTAATACTCGTGTAAAACGCAGAGAACGTAAAAATGTTGATAAGGGTATCGCCCATATCAAATCTACATTTAACAATACAATCGTTACCATCACCGATATGAATGGTAATGCCTTATCTTGGGCTAGTGCTGGTGGTATGGGCTTCAAAGGCTCCAGAAAAAGCACTCCATTTGCTGCACAGACAGCTGCTGACGTAGCTGCTAAAGCTGCAATGGAACATGGCTTAAGAGAAGTTGAATGTTATGTAAAAGGCCCAGGTGCTGGTAGAGAAGCGGCTATCCGTTCTTTACAGGCTGCTGGTTTAGAAGTAAGCATGATTAAGGACGTAACTCCAATTCCTCATAACGGTTGTCGTCCACCAAAACGTAGAAGAGTCTAGGAGGTGCAATAGAGGAATGGCTAGATATACAGGTCCTGTTTGTCGTTTATGCCGTAGAGAAGGCGTGAAACTGTTTTTAAAAGGTGATCGTTGCTACTCCGGCAAATGTGCAATGGAAAAAAGAAGTTATGCTCCTGGTCAGCACGGCCAGCGTAGAAGCAAACAGAGTGAATATGGTTTACAGTTAAGAGAAAAACAGAAAGCTCGTCGTATTTACGGTGTACTGGAAGGTCAGTTCGAAACATTATTCGACAGAGCTGAACGTAAACAAGGCGTAACTGGTGAAAACCTGCTGGTATTACTGGAATCCCGTTTCGATAACATCGTTTATCGTGCAGGCTTCGCATCTTCCAGAAATCAGGCTAGACAGTTCGTTCGTCACAACCACTTCACACTGAATGGTAAAAAAGCTAACATTCCATCCATGGAATTAAAAGTTGGCGATGTAATTCAGCTGAAAGAATCCAGCAAAGATTCTGCTCTGATCAAAGATTTAGCAGATGCTCTGGGTTCCAAAAATCCTCCTGCATGGCTGGAACTGGATGTAGACAATCTGTCTGCTAAAGTTGTAAGAATGCCAAGCAAAGAAGATATCGATATACCAGTTGAAGAACAGATGATTGTTGAGTTGTACTCCAAATAATTGATCATCATTACTCTGAGATTATACTGCGTATAAGTAGGAGGTTAAAAATATGATTGAGATTGAAAAGCCAAACATTGAGTGCGTTGCCATGAGCGACGATAACACTTATGGTAAATTCGTTGTTGAACCCCTTGAAAAAGGATACGGGACAACACTGGGGAACTCCTTAAGACGTATCTTACTGTCTTCTCTGCCTGGTACTGCAGTAACTTCCATCAAAATTGATGGCGTTCTGCACGAGTTTTCTACAGTCCCTGGTGTCGTGGAAGATGTAGCAGATATTATTCTGAACATCAAATCTCTGGCTCTGAAGTCTGATGCTGATGAACCACAGATTATTGTGATCGATGCTAATGGACCAGGTGAAGTAACCGCAGCTGACATCATCACCACAGAAGCAATTGAAGTGCTGAATGGCGACTTACACATTGCTACTTTAGATGACGACAGTCGTTTATACATCGAAATGGTTGTAGAACGCGGCCGTGGTTATGTTTCTTCTGTGAAAAACAAGAAGGAAGATCAGCCAATTGGTACAATTCCAATTGATTCTATCTACACTCCTATCCATAAAGTGAACTTCTATCTGGAAGATACACGTGTTGGCCAGCGTACCGACTACGATAAACTGACCATCGAATTATGGAGCAACGGCAGCATCAAACCGGACGATGCAGTTAGTCTGGCTGCAAGAATTTTAAGTGACCACTTAAAATTATTTGTAGGTCTGACCGATGGCATGGATCATGTTCCAATCATGGTTGAAAAAGAGGAAGAGGAAAAGAACAAAATCTTAGATATGACAATCGAAGAGTTAGACTTATCTGTTCGTTCCTACAACTGTCTGAAACGTGCTGGTATCAATACTGTTTCTGAATTAACACAGAAAACAGAAGATGATATGATGAAAGTTCGTAACCTGGGTAAAAAATCCCTGGAAGAAGTTCAGCAAAAAATGGAAGCTCTGGGCTTAAGTTTAAGATCCACAGAAGAATAAGCGTTAAATTTGTAGCAAAGGAGGAACTGAAATGCCTCATAGAAATTTAGGTCGTAACAGCTCTCAGCGTCGTGCGCTGTTAAGAAATATGACTACTTCCGTATTAAAATACGGTAAAATCGAAACTACTGAACCAAAAGCAAGAGAAGTTAGAAGAGTAGTAGAAAAAATGATTACTCTGGGCAAACAGGGCAACCTGCATGCTTACCGTCAGGCTCTGGCTTATCTGACTGAAGAAGATGTAGCTAAAAAATTATTTGACGAAATTGCTCCAAAATACGAAGAACGTCAGGGTGGTTACACTCGCGTAGTAAAAGCTGGCTATCGTCGTGGCGATGGCACACCAATGGCTATTGTTGAATTGGTATAAGGAGAAAGGCGTAGAAGTCAGGATTTCGTTCCTGACTTCTATTGTTTCCTGTGAAAAACAATGATTCGTATTCAGCGTGTTACACACATATACAAAAAAGAATCAACAAAGCAAGAAGTCAAAGCGTTAGATAATGTTTCTCTGGAAATTCGCGAAGGAGAACATATTGCTGTGTTAGGGCATAATGGTTGTGGCAAATCAACATTAGCAAAGCACTTGAATGCTCTTTTGTTACCAACTGCAGGGACAGTTGAAGTTGACGCTGTCGATACAGCAAACGAAGCAGACTTATGGACAATCCGACAGATGGTTGGCATGGTATTTCAGAATCCGGACAACCAGCTGGTTGCAACAACCGTAGAGGAAGATGTTGCATTCGGACCGGAAAACATGGGCATGGAGCCGGCCTTAATTCGGCAGAGAGTGGACGAAGCACTGGCTTTGGTTGGCATGAGCCAGTTCAAAGACAAAGGACCGCATCTGTTATCTGGCGGGCAGAAGCAGCGGGTGGCCATCGCAGGTATTATTGCGATGCGGCCAAAATACATTGTTTTTGATGAACCAACTGCCATGCTTGATCCAATCGGCCGTAAAGAGGTTATGGATACCATGCAGCGGTTAAACCGGGAAGAAGGGATTACCGTTATCAATATCACCCACTTTATGGAGGAAGCTGTACTGGCTGACCGTGTTGTGGTGATGGATCACGGAAGGATTGTACTGTCCGGCACACCGAAAGAGGTATTTACGCAGGTAGATTTCTTGAAACAGATGCAGCTGGATGTTCCGCCGATTGCGGAACTGGCGGCGTTGTTACATAAAGAAGATACACATATTGCAGCAGATATCATGACAATAGAGGAAATGGTGAGAGAATTATGTCCTTAGAGATGAATCATGTATACTATACGTATCAGGAAGGTTCTCCAGCAGAAAGTCATGCGCTTCAGGATATTTGTCTGAACATTAACGAGGGTGAATTTCTCGGAATCGTAGGTCATACCGGTTCCGGCAAATCCACCCTTATTCAGCATCTGAATGGTTTACTGAAACCATCAAAAGGCGAGGTGCTGATTGATGATATAGATATTAACCGGAAGGACGCAAAAGCGCAGCGCAAAGAGCGGAGAATGCGGGTAGGGCTGGTGTTTCAGTATCCGGAATACCAGCTGTTTGAAGAAACAGTTGAACTGGACATTGGCTTCGGGCCGCGCAGTATGGGCCTTTCGGAAGCAGAAGTGACCAGCCGTGTGCAGGAAGCGATGGCGCTGATGCAGCTGGATTATAATGCTTTACGCAAACAGTCGCCGTTTGATTTGAGCGGCGGACAGAAACGCAAGGTAGCCATTGCCGGCGTTCTGGCCATGAAACCAAAATATCTGGTGCTGGATGAACCGACTGCCGGGCTTGATCCTATGGGGCGTGAGGAGTTTCTGGAGCTGCTTGGTCAGCTTCATCAGCAGGGGATGACCATTATTATGGTGTCTCACAGCATGGATGATATGGCGCGCTATGCGCAGCGCATGATTGTGATGGACCATGGAAAGATACAGCTGGAAGGCACACCGCGCGAAATTTTTGCTCAGCCTGTAAAACTGCGGGAGTTAGGCCTTGATGTACCAACACTGACAAAACTGCTGTTAGAACTGAAACAGCGCGGTCTGGATGTCCGTACCGATCTGTTTGAGCCGCAGGCTGTTAAAGCTGAGATTATGCGTGCCCTGAAGGCAGGGAAGGAGCAGGTGACATGTTAAAAGATATTACCATCGGGCAGTATCTGCCCGGCAGTTCCTTTCTGCATAAACTGGATCCGCGAACAAAAATTATAGCAGTGGCAGTCTATATGATATCCCTGTTTGTTGTAAACAACTTCTGGGGGCTTGGTGCTATGCTGGTATTATCGCTGGCGATTGTGCTGATTTCCCGGATTCCGCTGCGGTTTTTCTTCCGCGGCATTAAAGCCATTGTGTTTATTGTGCTTTTAACGGTTATTCTTCAGATGTTTATGACACCGGGGGAACCGCTGGTTGAACTGGGATTTTTAAAAATTACAAAAGAAGGGGTTCATCAGGCTGTCTTTATGGGTACCCGTCTGGTGCTGCTTGTCAGTGTAACATCGATTCTGACCTTAACAACCACACCGATTGCATTGACCGACGGTATTGAGAATCTGCTGAAACCGTTTCAGAAAATCGGTGTGCCGGCTCATGAACTGGCAATGATGATGACCATTGCCCTTCGCTTTATTCCGACACTGGTTGAGGAAACCGATAAAATTATGAAAGCGCAGTCGGCGCGTGGTGCAGACTTTGAAAGCGGAAACCTGCTGGAGCGGGCTAAGGCTATGATTCCGCTGTTAGTGCCGCTGTTTTTAAATGCCATTAAACGGGCCGACGAACTGGCACTGGCCATGGAAGCCCGCTGTTATCACGGCGGTGACGGGCGAACCCGTATGAAAGCGTTGCAGTACAGCGGTCGCGATGCCATTGCCGGTGTATGCTGCCTGTGTATGGCGGCAGGTGCATTTTTAACCAGATTTATTTAGGAGGGCCTATGCGTAATATTAAAGCAGTTGTACAATATGACGGCAGCCGTTATTTCGGCTTTCAGGCTCAGCTGGATCCGGAAAACCTGCCTACCGTACAGGAAGAGCTGGAGGCAGCCATTAGCGGCCTTTTAAAAGAAGATACAAAAGTGCACAGCGCCGGCCGTACAGACCGCGGCGTGCATGCTATGGGCCAGGTGGTTCATTTTTTTACCGAATCCATGATTCCGGTGGACAAACTGGCCAATGCGGTGAATCAGCATTTACCGAAAGATATTTATGTGGTATCCACCGAAGAAGTGCCGCTGGATTTTCATGCCCGTAAATCAGCGCTGGGCAAGCATTACCAGTACCGGGTATGGAACAGCGAGGAACGTACAGTATTCGGCAACCAGTATTTTTATCAGTATCCCGGTGAACTGGATGAAGAACTGATGCACAAAGCCTGCAGCCTGCTGGAAGGTACCCATAATTACCAGGGCTTCTGCTCGGCAGGCGCAACGGTAAAAACCTTTGTGCGCACTGTCTATCATATGAAGATGCGCCGGGAGGGCGACTGGCTCATTTTTGATGTGTACGGCAACGGCTTTTTATACAACATGGTGCGTATTATGGTAGGCACCGTGCTGGATATCGGGCTTCACCGCAAGAAGCTGGATGTGATTCCGGAGGCGCTTGCCACCCAGAATCGTCATCTGGTGGGGCGTACCGCACCAGCCAGCGGATTATATTTAAAAAATGTATTTTACCCTTGACATCGTGCCCAAAATAGGGTAAACTATGTGAGTGTGTTTTGAGATATTGTTTAGTCTATGATCCAGAGCCCCGGATCTTAACTATATCAACTCATTTATTATCAATTTAATTGTCGTTATTCTAAGGAGGGAATACAATGCGTACCACCTATATGGCAAAACCTACTGAGGTTGATAGAAAATGGTATGTAGTAGATGCAGCCGGTAAACCACTGGGTCGTGTAGCTTCTCAGGTTGCTGCAGTATTAAGAGGGAAACATAAACCAACATTTACCCCTAACGTTGACTGTGGTGATTTCGTAATCGTAATCAACGCAAAAGACGCTATCTTAACAGGTAGAAAATTAGAACAGAAAGAATTCCGTCGTCACAGCCGCTATCCTGGCGGTCTGCGTTCCATTAAATACAAAGATTTAATGGCTCAGAAACCAGTTCTGGCTATGGAAACAGCTATCAAAGGTATGCTGCCACACAACCGTCTGGGCAGAAAAATGTTCACAAAATTATTCGTATACGCTGGTCCTGAACACAAACAGCAGGCTCAGAAACCAGAAGTACTGGAAATCATCGGTTAAGGAGGAAATGAACAATGGCAAATGATAAAGTACAGTTCTACGGTACAGGCCGTCGTAAATCCTCTGTTGCCAGAGTAAGACTGGTACCAGGTAACGGTCAGATCGTTGTAAATGGTAAAGATTCTAAAGATTATTTCTGCAAAAAAACTCTGGAAATGATCATCAGACAGCCACTGGTTTTAACTGAAACAGAAGGCAGATTCGACGTTTTAGTTAACGCTCATGGTGGTGGTACCACCGGTCAGGCTGGTGCAGTTCGTCTGGGTATCGCAAGAGCTTTATTAAAAGCTGATCCAGAATTCCGTCCAGCTCTGAAAAGAGCAGGTTTCTTAACAAGAGACCCTCGTATGAAAGAAAGAAAGAAATACGGCCTGAAAGGCGCAAGAAGAGCTCCACAGTTCTCCAAACGTTAATCAGCGGTTTCGCAGTTACACATTACAAA
>JAFOFM010000245.1 GCA_017387265.1 Peptococcaceae bacterium
AAATACCTTTCTCGACTGCGCCAATTAACTGCTCCGGACTCAGTTCTCCCGCTTCCAGATAATAATTGCTGGTTCCAATATGAGGCGTGCCTTTATACGAACCTCGCATACCATTCCCTGTGGAAACCGTTCCAGCTTTTGCTGCCGACAGGCAATCATACAGATAATTTTTTAAGACACCATTTTCAAGAAGCACCGTACGCTGCGAAGCTGTTCCCTCGCCATCAAAGGAGCCAGAACCAAGCTGCCCCGGCATTGTCCCGTCATCAATCAGTGTCAGTTCTTTACTCGCAACAACTTCGCCCAGTTTTCCTGCTAAAAAAGATTTGTTTTTCAGCACAGCCTCCCCGGAAAAGCAGGAACTGATAATCCCCATCATCTGCATAGCAATTAATGGTTCCAGCACCAGATCCATTACGCCGCTTTCCACAGGCGCTGCTCCTAACAGCTGTACCGCTCTTCTGCCAGCCATTTTTCCCGCATTTTCCGGCGATAAATTCTTATAGGAAATGCAGGAATTCATTCCGTAACCGCTCTGCTGTTCTCCATTCTGTTCACTAAGCGCCAGAGCAAACAGCCCGCAGAAACTTCCTTTCTGATACAGCGAAATGCCATGACTGTTTGCCAGCCACATTTCAATCTCGCCTTCTTCATAACCGGATCGTTCTACCGTTTTTACCCGATTATCGTATAATTTTGCCTGACGTGCCGTTTCTCGCGCCAGTTCAATTTTTTCCTCCATTGTGTGTTCCACTATAGCCGCATCATATAAATCAAGCTGCGGATAAGACCGGCTTGGTTCAGGAAAATAAAGAGCTGGCTCTTCATCATTATAGGTACTGTTAGCAAGGGCCTGTGTTATCATTTTGTCAACCGCACTGGTGCGAAAATCAGACGAAAATGAAAATCCCTGACGGTTTCCTTTTATCACACGTAATCCAACGCCCTGACTTTCGGACTGTTTAATCTGATCCAGAGTGTCGTCTTTAACCTCTACTTCCTGAGAACGATTTTTTACAACAAATAACTCTGCATGGTCTGCACCCATCTGTCGGGCTTTTACCAGACCTGCTCTGGCAAATTCCAAAAACTGATTTTCCATGCTGTTCTCTCCTTTTTATCGTTTCCGTTCTATTCGTTCTAACGTCTATTTAATGTTAATGTTTTACCTTAATTTCTTACAATTCGGCAGTTACATCAGTCTTTCCACTACCTGAACGTGATAGTCCAGACCGCTGGTATACGCCTCCTGCACAACACTGCCCGAAATTCGATCGTTTCCTGTAATCTGTCCACTGACATACACCGCATCCGCTTCTAAAAATGCATCCTCTTCCATAATTAAATCGCCATGCACATACAGTTCGGTACAGCGAATCGGTTCACGAATCGATACAGTAAAATCACTGTTTTTAGTGGAAGTCAGTGCCAGAGACTGTGTAACAGAAGTATTCAGAACCATCCGATCCTCTCTGCTGCAGTAAATACCGGGCTGCTTCAAACTCTGCAGACTTTCTGTCATTATCCATTCTGCAGTTTCCACCCACGGGAGCTGCAGAAGATATACTGTCCCTTCTACAACAGACGGATACTCATCCGATTCGGCTGAAGAAACAATATGGACAAGATTTTCTTCTTCCATCTTAAATACAATATCAGCACAGCCAGAAGTTTTTTCTAACTGTATGGCTCCAAGAGAACCATTCTCATCAAGCTGTTTTAACGCCAGGTTCCATCCGCTTTTTGCCAGAAGCCTGCTCTGTTCCTGTTTTACCATAGCATCGCTAGCCGCATACTGATCAGACAGTGTTAAAAAAAGCGTACTTCCCCATAAGAGCGCACTGGCTAACAACAGTACTGTCATAGGCAGAATATAGCCTCCCTGGCTTCTGTTTTTCTTCATTTTGCACTGCCTGTTCCGCCAACGGTAAGCCCCTGAATTTTCAGTGTTGGCTGCGCATCTGCTACTGGTGCACTTTGCCCATTTTTTCCACAGGTACCAATGGCATAGCCAAAATCATCGCCCACCATTTCTACATTGCACAGACTTTCCGGCCCGTTCCCTGCAAGGGTAGCACCGCGTACCGCTCTGGTTATGCGGCCGTTTTCAATTAAATAACCTTCGGCTACATCAAACACATAGTCCCCGTTTAATGTATTTACCTGTCCGCCGCCCATACGTTTTACATACAGGCCGTAATCTGTAGATGCAATAATATCCTCCACTTTATCATGGCCAGGTGCAATATAGGTATTGCTCATACGGGTAACCGGTTTCTCTTTATAAGATTCTCTTCGGCCATTGCCTGTTAATACTGCATCTGTATGTTTTGCTGTATAATAATCGTTCATGTATTGCTTTAATACACCATTTTCAATCAGAACTGTTTTTTGCGCCGGTGTGCCTTCATCGTCATATCGATAGCTTCCGTATTTTCCAGGGATGGTCGCATCATCTACTACTGTAATTTTTTCTGATGCCACCTGCTGCCCAAGTTTACCAGCATACGCAGAAAGTCCTTTTTGTACCAGATCGCCTTCCAGACCATGCCCGCAGGCTTCATGCACCATAGTGCCTCCGGCTTCACTGCCCATTACTACAGTCATTCTGCCAGTCGGGCACGGCTCAGCCGATAATAAGGTTACCGCACGCTGCGCTGATTCATGCCCCAGTTCAGATGCCGACTTTTCTTCAAAAAGCTCAAAACCGCATGTGCCGCCAGCTGATGCAAACCCTGTCTGAATCTGCCCATCTCGCTGCGCGATACTATTACATGCCATACGAATCCGGATTCGTTCATCCTCCACACAGGTACCCAGGCTGTTCGCGATGGTTACATTCTGCACCACATCACTGTATCCAAGCGATACCTGCCGAATGGCTTCATCCAGTTCTCTTGCCTCTTTATCTGCTACACGAAGCAGTTCAATTTTTTTATCAAACAGAACTTCCTCTGGACGCATTTTTACTTCCTGAGGGATGCATGCTCCCGGCATCTGAAATTCCTGCACCGTATGAACATGACTGTGTTCTTTGGCAACCTGCCCGGCAAGACTTGCCATTTTCAGACCATTTTCCAGCGATATGTCATTGCTGTGTACATAAGATGTGCTCTCTCCAGCAATCACACGAATCCCCATTCCCTGGTCAATCCCGGTGTTAATTTTCTCTATTTTACCATCTTCAAAACTGATAGATGTACTTTCTTTCTGTTCCATAAAGATCTCTGCAAAATCCGCACCATGAGCCAGCGCGGCATTGAGAATTTCTTTTAATTCTGTTTTCTGCATGAGGCAGTCCTCCTCTTATAAATACATCGCTCCAGCAAGCCGGATTACCCGTTTCGTACAGAGTTCCCGACCATTCCATTCTCCGGTTATACTTAGATACACAGCCCGTACCTCCTCTGGCAGTGCTGTATGCCGACCATACTGATCCAGATAGGAAAACGTCAGCGTTTTAATAAAGTTCGCCATAGGCTGACGCGTCTGCTGGTTATTTTCGCGACGATAGAGAATATTTCCTTCCAGTTCATAAAAATGTTCTTCTGCCTGCTGATCGCGCCCAAGGGAGTATTCCACCACTTTTGTCTGCTGCAGAGTCAGTTTTTCCGGGTCACATTCAAGCACCTCGGCGCTTTTACCAATGTCTGCTGTCAGCAGCTCCGCAGCCAGCATCAGATTGTCCTGCAGCTCCAGAAGAGCAGAACGTTCCCGATACTGTGCAGATACTGTAAAAAAGCACTGCAGAAAAAAAGACAGCAGCATTGCAGTCAGACAAAGAGCCACCAGCAGTTCCGGAATGGTGAAGCCTCCTTTATATCGATTCTCCTTCTGATGTTCCTGCATAATAAAAATGCCACTCCTGATTCTCATATTGAACGGTTATCTCCTGTTCCTGCAGTGTATTACCCAGAGGGATTTTTTCTACAGAAATACGCCATCCCTCTGATATCTCCGGTTCTGTTTCAGCAAGTACGGCCTGTGCCAGATAAACCGCAAACTGATTTTCTTCTATACGCTGCTGACTTCTTATGGTTAACACGCCCCACTGACAGATTATCTGTACCAGAAACACCGAAAGCAACAGACTTACTAATACTTCCGGCAGTGTAAAACCTCCATTATTCCGCTGGTGCTTTTGTAATGCGTGTCCGCCCGGTCTGATAAAAATAGACATACCGTTCGTGTCCTCCCCTCCTCAGCATAACATGGC
>JAFOFM010000246.1 GCA_017387265.1 Peptococcaceae bacterium
AATACTGTTATATCTTTTTCTATTATACTGGAAAACCTTCCAGATGTCAGCAGGTTTGATAGCGGAACATACTATTTCATAAAAATCAAAAAAGAGCTGTCTCTCCGCCAGGAGAAACAGCTCTTGATTATACGATATACATCTGGTAATCAGCAGATTACATCATACCCATGCCGCCATCCATTGGCATTGGGCTTTCTTTGGTTACATCTGCAACCAGGCTTTCGGTTGTTAAAATCATAGATGCGATACTAGCTGCGTTCTGCAGAGCGGAACGGGTAACTTTCGCAGGGTCTACGATACCAGCTTTGATCATATCTTCGTAAACGTCGGTACGAGCATTGTAGCCCTGGCCTAATGGCAGTGCTTTTACTTTTTCAACGATTACGGAACCTTCTTTACCAGCGTTGAATGCAATCTGGCGAACTGGTTCTTCTAAAGCACGTTTGATAATGTTTACACCAGTCTGTGCATCGTCAGCTTCTAATTTGATTTCGCTCAGAGCTGGCAGGATGTTTAACAGAGCTGTACCACCACCAGGTACGATACCTTCTTCTACCGCTGCTTTGGTAGCTGCCAGAGCGTCTTCGATACGGTGTTTTTTCTCGGTTAATTCGGTTTCGGTTGCAGCACCAACGTGGATAACAGCTACGCCGCCAGCCAGTTTTGCAATACGTTCCATATATTTGTCGCGATCGAATTCGGATGTGGTTTCTTCTGCCAGTACACGAATCTGACCAACACGCGCTTCGATTGCTGCTTTATCGCCGCCGCCTTCTACGATAGTGGTGTTTTCTTTACCAACAGTAACTTTTGCAGCGCGACCCAGCATGGACAGAGTGGTTTCTTCCAGTTTGAAGCCCAGTTCGTCTGTTACAACAGTACCGCCAGTTAAGATTGCGATATCTTTCAGCATTTCTTTTCTGCGTTCGCCGAAACCTGGAGCTTTTACTGCTACACAGGTAAATGTGCCGCGCAGTTTGTTTAACAGCATAGTGGTTAATGCTTCCCCTTCCACATCTTCTGCAATCAGCAGTAATGGACGGTTTGCCTGCACCACCTGTTCCAGAACAGGCAGGATTTCCTGAATGCTGGTGATTTTTTTATCGGTCAGCAGAATCAGTGGATTTTCCAGTACAGATACCATTTTTTCAGTATCAGTTACCATGTATGGGGAAATGTAGCCACGGTCAAACTGCATACCTTTTACAACATCTAAAGTAGTGCCGAAAGTCTGGGAATCTTCTACAGTGATTACGCCTTCTTTACCTACTACTTCCATTGCTTCTGCAATCAGTTCACCAATTTTCTGATCATCGCAGGAAACACTTGCAACCTGTGCGATTTCTTCTTTGGTTTCGATTTTCTGAGACAGAGAGCCGATAGCTTCTACTGCTTTTTCAACAGCAACCTGCATACCCTGACGGATTACCATTGGGTTTGCACCAGCTGCAACGTTTTTTAAACCTTCGCGTACCATAGCCTGTGCCAGTACGGTTGCAGTTGTGGTACCGTCACCAGCTACATCGTTTGTTTTTGTAGCTACTTCTTTCAGCAGCTGTACGCCCATATCTTCAAATGGATCTTCCAATTCGATTTCACGTGCGATGGATACACCGTCGTTTGTGATAACCGGAGCACCGAATTTTCTGCCTAATACTACGTTACGACCTTTTGGCCCTAATGTTACTTTTACTGCTTCTGCAACAGCATTTACGCCTGTTTCCAGAGATTTTCTTGCTTCTTCGCCAAAACGAATTTCTTTCGCCATTTTTATTAGCCTCCTAAAAATGTTTCAGTATAAACTATTCCAGTACAACCAGAATATCGTTTTCGGTTAACAGGATTAATTCTTCGCCGTCAAATTTTACATCAATACCAGCATGTTTGCCGTATACTACTTTATCGCCCACTTTTACTTCCAGTGGAATTCTCTGACCGGTTGCCTGGGACACGTAGCCGCTGCCTACTGCAACAACTTCACCCTGATGCGGTTTTTCCTGTGCAGAGCCAGGCAGTACAATGCCGCTCTTTGTTTTTTCTTCTACCGCTACAGGTTTTACTGCGATTCTGTCGCCAATTGGTCTGATACTCATAATTAAAAAAGCCTCCTTAAAATTATAAAACTATGAAAAATCATATTTGTTAACGTTATTTTGATTTGTTAGCACTCTGCCCTATCGAGTGCTAACATTATATATAATAGCATCTTGCCAAAAAAATGCAAGGGATTTCGTAAAAAAATTTGCCAAAACGGAAAATTAATTTATAATAAAACTAACCGGAAAAAATCGGCTTTTTATGCCGTTTTGCAACGTAACGGAACCTGATTTTTCAGCACCTCATTCTGTTCGATGCAGCTGGTAAAAAATCCTGCTGAAAGGATGGGATTTCTATGAATAAATTTGCCGAAAAACAGGCTCTGCGCCATCATTATAAAAAAATCCGCCGGGAGCTTACAGCAGAACAGGTGACGAACCACAGCGCTGCTATCGCAGAACGCTTATTTGCCTCCTCTTTCTGGAAAGAAAGCCGCACCATTATGCTGTATCTGTCGTTTCAAAACGAGGTAGATACAAAAGCAATCTATCTAAAAGGCTGGCTGGAAGGCAAAACCATGCTGCTTCCAATCTGCGCTCCATCTGGCGGCCTGATGGAAATGAGTGTGCTCACTTCATTTGACCAGCTCATACCAAACCGTTACGGAATCGGTGAGCTGCCGGAACCGCTTCAGCAGATTATTGAACCATCTGCCATTGATTTATGTATTATTCCCGGTATTGCCTTTGACCATACCGGAACACGTCTTGGATTCGGCGCTGGATATTATGACCGCTACCTCACCCGCGTTAAGCCATCTGCTAGACGAATTGCACTCGCCTACGAATGCCAGCTTCATAATACTTCATTGCCTTCCGATATATATGATCTGCCGATGCAGGATATTCTTACCGAAAAACAGTGGTATCGAATTAAAACAAAATAGCTTTCTGAATACAAGACAAGCCGCAGTGACATTCTTCACTACGGCTTCTTTATTTGCCTTTAAACGCTGTATAATCGTATTCGGCACCTCGTATATTATTTACATCAAGCCGGCACTCTAAAGGCTCATATACAGGTTCTAAATGGATTGGACTGTTAAGGCGATAGTAATACTCGGAATCTTTCTCCAGTGTTTTTCCACTAAACCAGGTTCGCAGCTCATAGCGGTTCTCATAATAAATAACATCCGCAAAAATGCCGATATTACCACTAATCCCATCTGCAAATTCCACACTCTGCTCACCATTGATACCGATACTTCGGCACCATTCAGGCATCT
>JAFOFM010000247.1 GCA_017387265.1 Peptococcaceae bacterium
CTACACAGGCAACGATAGCATCCGGCAGCTCACCGGTCATACCGGTAAACTGTTCTCTTGCCTCGATGCCGATTACACTCTGGAACTCGCGCACCATCAACGGGAATGGATGCGGCCCTAATACCGAGCCGATGCAGTAAATGCTGTCCTCATGTTCACGCACATACGCATCAAAGGCTGCGTCTACCGCTTCTTTTAAGGTAGCAAGGCCATGGGTTACTTCGATAACATTAGCGCCTAAAATTTTCATTCTGGCTACGTTTGGCGCCTGTTTCTTAATATCTACCGCGCCCATATAAATATCGCACTGCAGGCCAAAATACGCAGCCGCAGTTGCTAATGCAACCCCGTGCTGCCCTGCGCCGGTTTCGGCAATTACTTTTTTCTTACCCATATATTTTGCCAGCAGCGCTTCCCCCATACAATGGTTTAATTTATGCGCGCCGGTGTGGTTTAAGTCTTCACGTTTCGCATACAGCTGAACATTGCCCAGCGAATTGGAGAGCCGTTCCAGATGGGAAATCGGTGTTGGACGCCCCTGAAACTCTTTACGGATGCGGCGCAGCTCACTGATAAATTTGCTGGATTTGGCAATGGTATAATAAGCCTCGGTAATTTCCTCCATTGCTTTCTGCAGTTCCGCAGAAACATAAGAACCGCCGTAGCGGCCATAAAATCCTTCCTGGTTTGGATAATCTTTTAAATAGGTATCAAAATCAACGCCGTTAAATTTCATGCGTATCTCCCCTTTGCTTCATGTTGCTAATATTATGCACATTCCATGGGCAGATGTCAATTCCAGCGGCAGAATAATTCTGAATACAAAAAGGCCATCACACCTGATTATGTGATGGCCTTTAAAAATGATCCAGCTTTATTATGCACGCATGGTTGCGTTAAAGTTTGCTTCTAATACAGCAAAGATTTTGTCGTAATCTGCGGCAACTTCTTCTACAGTCAGAGTGCGGTCTGCCTGGAAGGTCAGCGCAAATGCGATGCTCTTATAGCCTTCTGCAATCTGGCCGCCCTGGTATACGTCGAAGATTTTTACGTCGTCTAACAGTTCGGAACCAGCGGAGCGGATTGCTTTTTCTAAATCAGAAGCAGCTACAGTTTCTGCTACTACCACAGCCATGTCACGAGTGGAAGCAGGGAATTTTGGCAGTGCTTTTACCTGAATGTTAGTAGAACCAACCGCTACCAGAACGTCTACATCGATTTCCGCCAGGTATACGCGGTCATCTACACCGTAGTTATCTGCGATAGTTGGGTGCAGTTCACCAAATACACCGGCTTTCTGACCGTTCACATATAAGTATGCTGCACGGCCTGGATGGTAGATGCTGTTATCTTTGCATGGTACGTAGTCCACGTCAGCAATTTTCAGTTCTTCCATCAGTTCTTCGATAACGCCTTTTAAGTAGTAGAAATCGTAATTGATACCGGATTGTTTCCAGGTGGTCAGGGATTTCCCTTTCATAGCGATACCCAGTGTCCATTTTTCGTTTGCTAATGTATCTGGTTTCAGTTCGCCTTCCAGCAGGTAGATTTTACCCAGCTCAAAGATTGCGATATCATCGTTGCGATGATTATGGTTAAACAGAACGGTTTTCATTAAGCCTGGTACAATGCTGGTACGCATATGGCCCTGTTCTTCGGACAGCGGATTTAAAATTGGAACGCTGTTGCGACGAATATCATCTGCAGGGTAACCCAGTTTTTCATCGTTGTTTTTGTTGATGAAGCTATAGTTCATAACTTCGCATAAACCTAAGCCAGCCAGTTTGTTAATCACTGCATCGCGCAGTTTCTGTGCTGGTGTCAGGGTACCGCGACCGGATGTACCGTATGGTAAGGTCTGTGGAATTGCATCGTAACCATATACGCGTGCTACTTCTTCGATTAAGTCTTCTGGAATAGAGCAGTCTGGACGGTAGCCAGGTACTTCTACTACGATGGAAGCGCCGTTATCGGTTACAATATTGAAGTTCAGGCTGGTCAGAATTTCTTTGATTTTTTCATCAGAGATTTCAGTACCCAGCAGTGCGTTTACTTTTGCCAGCTGCAGTTCGATGGTAACCGCTTCATGTTTGGTTGGATGGTTGTCAATCGCACCGCCTACTACCACACCGCCGCCGGTCAGCTGCATCAGCTGTGCCGCACGTTCAGCTGCGGTCAGAACGGTTTCCATGTTGATACCTTTTTCAAAGCGGATAGAAGCCTCGGAGCGCAGGCCTAAACGGGTAGAAGTACGGCGTACGCATGTTGGCTGGAAGTATGCGGATTCGATAAATACATCAACAGTATTGTCGGTTACTTCGGTGTTTTCGCCGCCCATAACACCAGCAACTGCAACGGCTCTTGCACCGTCACAGATTAACAGCATATCATCTTTCAGTACGCGTTCCTGGCTGTCCAGAGTAACGATTTTTTCATCTGCCGCTGCAGTGCGTACATTAATTTTGTGGTCTGCCAGTTCATGATAATCGAATGCGTGTAATGGCTGGCCGTATTCCATCATAACATAGTTGGTAACGTCAACGATGTTATTGATTGGGCGCATGCCGGCACACTGCAGACGATGCTGCAGCCAGAATGGAGATGGCTGTACTTTGATGCCGCGAATCATTTTACCGGCATAACGGTGGCACAGTTCTGGTGCCTCGATAGAAACTGCCATCAGGCTGTTAATATCGTCAGTATCAGCGGTAAATTCCGGCTGAGGCAGACGAACTTCTTTACCTAATAA
>JAFOFM010000023.1 GCA_017387265.1 Peptococcaceae bacterium
AATTAACCGAGCACTATAAAGATGCTTTTGTTATCTACCGTATTACTCCGGATTACGAAAAATTATATCAGGCAAATACATTCGGTGAAGCTTACTGCTTAACGAAGGGCAATCCGCAGTGGATGCCGGTAAACTATCGCTTCCGCAACAACGATATCCCGCTGACCCGTAAAGAGGCAGAAGTACTGGAAGATAAATGGTATGATATTTTCCTGAATGCCGTGGAAAACGATTTGCAGGATAAATCCTATCCGTTATTCCAGAATGCCGGTAAAGCCTTTGTCATTACTATGGAAGCTTATCAGCTCACCTTTCAGGGGCAGAATACGATCACACTGAACGAAGATGATACCTACACCTTCATCAGTCAGCTGCGCATGATGCACGGCATTCACGCACCGCTTGCGCAGATTCTCTTTCAGACTTTTGGCAGCGAAAACAGTGAAGCCATCTTCCTCATGATGTGTGAACAGCTTGGAATTGCCTATTAAAATAATGATTGAACAGCAAGAATAAAAGGCAGGGAATTATTTCTGCAGTGTCGAGATTAAAATGAACGAATGCGAAGTCATGTTCTTTTTGTCGTGGATGAAGTCCACAAGACAAAAGACAGGACAAGCAGACGTCCATTTTACGAGGGTTTGCAGAAATGAATTCCCTGCCTTACTATATCTATCTATTTTGTTTATTCCTTTTGCGCCAGATTGTTCTTTCCCGTACTTTTTCATTGCACCCATTTGGCAAATGCTTTATAATTATTGTTTAGAGTAAATTTTGAAAGGACTATCGAAACATGACTTCTAATACAAAACGAGATTTTGATTTCTGGTGGCGGCTGGTGCGTCCTCATACATTAACCGCATCACTGGTACCGGTACTGGTGGGCAGTATCTGGGCATTCTCCTGCACCCGCACGCTGCATATCGGTCTGTTTCTGGCCATGTTAATCGCCAGCTGTGCTATTCAGATTGCCACCAATTTATTTAACGAATATTATGACTATGTACGCGGTCTCGATACCAAAGATTCGGTTGGGATCGGCGGCACCATTGTACACGATGGCGCATCTCCAAAATTCGTACTGAATCTGGCGCTTGGTCTTTATGGTCTTGCTGCTCTGCTTGGCATTTACATCTGCTATAACAGCAGCTGGTATCTGCTGTTAATTGGCGCATTCTGTATGTTAATCGGTTATTTATATACAGGCGGCCCATTCCCGATTTCGGCCTCCCCATTCGGCGAACTGTTTGCCGGCGGTTTTTTAGGCACCGGGGTTATCTGCATTTCCTATTTTATTCAGACCGGCTCTGTCACCTGGCACACGGTAGCCATTTCTGTTCCGGTAATGGTATTAATCGGGCTGATTTTAACCGGTAATAATATTCGTGACCGTGTAGGCGACGCTGCCAACGGGCGCCGCACACTGGTAATTTTACTTGGCCATAAACGCTCCGTGCAGTTCCTGAACATCATGTTCATGTTCTGTTATGCGTGGATTGCAGGTATGATTCTTTTCGGCGGTCATAGTGCATGGCTTCTGGCTACCTTCTTAACCATTCCAACTGCACGCCAGGCAGTTGAAAAGTTCCGTCCGGAAGGCCAGACACCGCAGCAGATGATGGCGGCTATGGTGCTGATTCCAAAAACCAACACCCGGTTTGGTCTGGCACTGGCACTGGGCTTACTGGTAGAAAGCTTTTTTGCACTCTTTTAAACCAGAAAACAGGCAAACATAAAACATCAAATAATATCAAAAATAAAAGCTGTATCAGCAGGTCTTCTCCCTGCCGATACAGCTTTTTATATTTTTAATTCATATGCTGATCTGATCAGCCACCGGCCGATAAAAACCGAAGACGAAATGCGTTCTGATGCTCCGCACAGGCCTCATCGTCACCGGTAAAGGTTACCAGCGTACGCGGTATTCGCAGCACCGAGGTGTCATTTATCAACGGCGTCAGGGTTATTACACAGCCAGGCAGTACATACCCGCCATCCGATTCTGGTATAATACCCAGTTCCACTTCCAGATATTCTATAATACGCTTCCTGTCAATACCGCTGTTAATCTGCCGTACACCCATTTTCTCACATCCTGTTATTTCAGCTTTTTTCGGATATAATTTTTACACATACTAATTACCATTGTATCTACTAATAATTATAACACTATCCTCTAAAATTCACAACAATAACTTGTATGATGTCCATAGAGGTGATTCACATGGCAAATCGTATTCGTGCTTTACGGGAAGAAATCAACATGACACAGATTCGACTCAGCACCGAACTGGAAGTCTCTCAGGAAACAATCAGCGCTTATGAAACCGGGCGACACAATCCAAGTTTTGCGCTGTTAGCGCGTATGAGTGATCTGTTCCATGTCAGCATGGACTATATCATGGAATTGTCCGATGTACGAAAACCGCTGGCAGAAATGGCACTGACCGACGAAGAACGGGCTGCCGTTAATCTGTTCAGCCGTTTAAATGAGACAGAACGCGCTCTGGCCATGACTTATATGCAGGGCATGTATGATGCAGCACAGGCACAAAGTAAAAAAGCAGCTCTGAAACTTTGAGTTTCAGAACTGCTTTTCTTTTTGTCTTAACCTTGTGTATAACGAGACAGGAACTGTTTGGTGCGTTCCTCTTTCGGATTATTGATGAGTTCTTTTGCATCGCCCTGTTCTACCACAACGCCGCCGTCCATAAAAATAATCTGGTCGGCTACATCACGGGCAAATGCCATCTCGTGGGTAACAATAACCATAGTGGTTTTATTTTCCGCCAGGCTGCGGATAACTTTTAATACTTCGCCGGTTAATTCCGGGTCCAGAGCCGAAGTCGGCTCGTCGAAACACAGAATATCCGGTTTTAATGCCAGCGCACGGGCAATAGCCACACGCTGCTGCTGACCGCCGGATAACTGATGCGGATAATGATCCATACGATCGGCAAGCCCCATCTGTGCCAGTAATGCTTTACCGTGTTCTTCAATTTCCGCATAAATCTGTTTTTTATGCTGTTTGAAATCCGGACGCTCTTTTGCTAATAACTGTTCTGCCAGCATAACATTTTCCAGTGCAGTGTACTGAGGAAACAGATTAAAAGACTGGAATACCATGCCAAAATGCAGGCGTTTTTTACGTAAATCCTTTTCATTTTCGCTGGCAGGCAGCGATGCGTCAAAAATAACATTATCGTGTACCGAAATAGTACCGCTGTTTGGTGTTTCTAAAAAGTTCAGACATCTCAGCAGTGTGGTTTTCCCGGAACCGGAAGAACCGATGATTGCCAGAGTATTCCCGGCATCCAGCGAGAAACTGACATCTTTCAGCACTTTTGTATTGCCGAAATGTTTTTCAATATGATTAACTTCCAGAATTGCCATAATGTTTCTCCCCTCGCTTTTTATCTGAAGTAGTTCAGTCTGCGTTCAATATAGCCGAACAGCAGTGTTAAAATCCCTACAAACAGCAGATAGAATACCGCTGTATAGAATAACGGCCAGATAATCCCCGCCGCTTTGATGTAGGCATAACCGGCATGGGTCAGTTCTACAACGCCGATTACACGGGCAAGAGAAGTATCTTTTACCAGTGTAATGATCTCGTTAGACATTGGAGGCACGACACGTTTAATCATCTGTAACAGTGTAATTTTGAAGAAAATCTGACTTTTTGTCATGCCCAGCACTTCGCCGGCTTCTCTCTGACCAGCTGGCACCCCTTCAATACCGCCACGGAAAATAACCGAGAAATAGCAGGCATAGTTCAGGCTGAATGCCACAATGGTAGCCAGCATACGGCCTTCTGTGCCGCTGCCCCAGATATTATTATGGAGCAGAATCCCCGGAATATAGAACACTACAAACAGCTGCAGCATCAGCGGAGTACCGCGGAATACCCATACGATTAAATCAACCGCATATTTCAGCGGTTTAATTTTACTCATAGAGCCGAACGCTACCACCAGACCCAGTGGAATCGCAAAAATCAGTGTACATGCAAAAATTTTAAAAGTATCAGCCAGAGCCAGAAGCAGCGACTGGTTGACCGACCAGAACATCTCAGGCATATGTTGTCTCCTTTTTGTCTTGATTCATAGTTTTATTTTAAGTACCAGTATCTTTCTATTATTCACTGAACGGCAATACTGCCGCAACTATGTATAACGGATTCCCGTTTTTTATTTCCCGTAAACCCGAAACAAAGCAGAGGACAAAAATCCTCTGCTATTGTTCCAGTAATAAGTTTATGGTTTTAAAATTTTATTTGCTTATTCAGCAGCAGGCAGTACGATTACCTGTGCGTTGTTGCAGTATGGGTTGGTGCAGTTCATAGCTTCCAGTACGGATTCGTTTAAGGTCATGCCGTTCCAAACAACGTCGATTGCTTTGGAATCCAGTTCCATGATTTTAGCATCCCATTCGATTACTACGAATTCACATTCTACGCCCAGTTTTTCTGCAACTAAACGAGCCATGTCAGCGTCAAAGCCGATCCATTCGCCGTTTTCATCTTTGTAATCCATTGGAGCAAATTCAGTGATACCAACTACCAGAGTGCCTTTATCCTGAATGTAAGCTACATCGCTGTCAGCTTCGGAAGCTGCAAATGCGCTTTCAGGCTGTTCTACTAAGGAAGCCTGTACGCCGTATTTTTCAGCAGTTGCAACCAGAGTGCCATCTTCCTGCGCTTCATACATTACCTGGTTAATGAAGCTGGTCAGGTCGGAATCTACACGGCAGCCAGCGCCGTATTTTTCTTCAGTCAGCTGATCGCCCAGAACCATATCTGGATAGCTTGTGCCTTCGCCAATCATAGCGCCAGCCATCAGTAAGTCAATAATAGCAGCATCAGAGGTACCAGCAGCAACTTCCATCAGAGCATCGCCCTGGGAGTTAACAGCGTTGTATTCCATACCCTGTTCTTTTGCTGCCGCTTCACCAGCGGAACCCAGTTCTACTGCATATACCATTGCGGTTTCTTCACCAGCTGGTTCCTGATTAGCATCACCAGAACCGCCGCAGCCTGTCAGTGCTAAGCCTGCGATCATTGCAGCTGCTAAAACTTTCATAAATTTCTTTTTCATGTTTGTCTCCCCCAAATCATTTATCGAGATAATAACTTTCATTCAGAATCATTTCTGAATCTTTTAGTATTTTATCACGCTAAAGCGCAAAAGTAAAGATGTATTTTCATAGTTTTTTTATTTTATCTGCCCATCTTATATGTCTATATCCCGGTAAAAATTAAAAAGCAGAACAAATTATTTGTTCTGCTTTTTATTGATTCTATATTCTTTTATTCTTCAATCTCCGGGATTACCGAGGCAATGCGCGCTTCAATCCACTGATGCAATTCTTCCAGGCCCTGACCGGTCTCAGCGGAAAACGCCAGAATCTGCTGACTCTTATCCGCTTTTAAGCCCTCGCGCACCTGTTTAATATGTTTGAGCCACTGCCCTTTTGAGATTTTATCGCATTTTGTAGCAACTACCAGCACATCTTTGTGCATATGCATCAGCCACTCATACATGTTGATGTCATCTTTGCTAGGCGGATGACGTAAATCCACCAGCTGAATCACACCGCAAAGAGGTTCCCGTTTTGTTAAATAGGCATCAATAAATTTTGCCCATTTGTCTTTTTCTGCCTGGCTTACCTGAGCAAAACCATAACCCGGCAGATCCACAAAGTAAAAGGCATCGTTATTGACTCTATAATAGTTTAATGTCTGGGTTTTGCCCGGTTTACTGCTGGTTCGGGCAAGATTTTTGCGGTTTACAAATTTATTAACCATAGACGATTTGCCAACATTGCTTCGCCCCGCCAGCGCAATCTCCGGCAGGCCATCGGTCGGATACTGTTTCGGACCAACCGCACTGATAACAAATTCTGCATTTTTAACAATCATATTCTACGCCTCCACTAAGGCCAGCTCTAATACCTGCTGCAGTGTCTGAACCGGATGGAATTCCAGTTCTTTTTTGATATCAGCAGGGATTTCCTCTGTATCTTTCATATTTTCCATCGGCAGGATAATTTTTGTGCAGCCGGCACGATGCGCCGCCAGCACTTTTTCGCGAATGCCGCCTACCGGTAAAACTTTGCCGCGCAGGGTCAGCTCGCCGGTCATTGCAAATTCTTTCCGCACAGCACGTTTTGTCAGCGCAGAGATAACTGCGGTTGCCATAGAAATCCCGGCAGAAGGACCATCTTTTGGTGTTGCCCCTTCCGGAATATGAATATGGATGCTGTTTTTTTCAAAGAATTCCGGCTCAATACCCATATCTGCCCCGATACTGCGAATATAACTGAAGCCCAGACGAGCCGATTCTTTCATAACGTCACCCATCTGACCGGTCAGCAGTAATTCACTTTTGCCTGGGAAGGTATTAACTTCAATATTCAGAGTTTCACCGCCAACAGATGTCCATGCCATACCGGTTACTTTCCCCACTTCATCCTGCAGTTCTTCCAGATTGCGCAGATATTTTGGTTTTCCTAAATAACGCTCGATATTATTTAAATCAACGCGAACATTTTTCTTTTCTTTTTCCAGCACTTCACGGGCCGCTTTACGGCAAATGGTTGCCAGCTGGCGTTCCAGACCGCGCACACCCGATTCTCTGGTATAGTAACGTACAACATGCAGAACAGTATTGCCGGAAATATAAATCTGGCGTGGTTTCAGACCATGTTCTTTCAGCTGTTTCGGCATCAGATAGCGCTGTGCAATCTGTACCTTTTCCTCTTCGATATAGCTTGCCACCTCAATCACTTCCATACGGTCCAGAAGCGGCTGAGAAATAGTCTGCAGAGAGTTTGCCGTGGTGATAAACAGTACTTTCGACAAGTCAAACGGCAGTTCCACAAAATGGTCACTGAAAGTATTATTCTGTGCAGGGTCTAATACTTCTAACAGCGCAGAAGATGGATCCCCACGAAAATCAGTTGTCATTTTGTCGATTTCATCCATCAGGAATACCGGGTTGGCAGTTCCTGCCTCCATCATCCCGCGAATAATACGGCCAGGCATTGCGCCTACATAAGTGCGACGATGGCCGCGGATTTCCGCTTCATCACGCACACCGCCCAGCGAGATACGCACATATTCACGATTTAATGCCTCGGCAATGGAACGGGCCAGCGAGGTTTTCCCTACACCTGGAGGCCCAACCAGACACAGAATCGACCCTTTGTTGTCATTGCGCAGCTGACGTACCGCCAGAGATTCCAGAATGCGTTCTTTTACTTTTTCCAGACCATAATGGTCACGATTCAGCACTTTACTTGCATATTTGATATCCAGGCAGTCTTCACTATATTTATTCCACGGTAAATCCAGCACAGTTTCTACATAATTGCGCAGCACCGAATATTCCGGAGACATATTGCTCACTTTTAAAAGCTGATTAATCTGTTTACTGATTTTTTCACGGATTTCATCCGAAACATTTAAGGCTTCCAGACGTTCTTTAAAAGCCTGTACCTCTTCCGAACGGCTTTCACCTTCACCCAGTTCATCACTGATGACTTTCATTTTTTCACGCAGATAATATTCTTTCTGGCTCTTATCCATCTGCGCTTTTACCTTTTCGTTCAGATCCCGCTCCATTTCAGCAAAGCTGGCTTCACGAATAATTACTTCCAGCATATGATCGATGCGTTTTTCAATATCCTGTTCTGCCAGCAGCGCATAGCGTTCTTCCGGCTTCACATTCAGATAATTGCACATCATATTCAGCTGGCGCACCAGAGGGTCTGCATTCATAACCTGACCCAGCTGTTCGGCACCAATACGGCTGCTGCGTTTTAAATATCCCTCAAACTGATGACGCAGAGCGCGAATTTTTACTTCCAGTTCATCCGCATCGTATTCTGCCTCCGGCACTTCTTCATAAAGCGCACTGATGCGTTCCTCACTGATACGATATTCGGTTACTTTTACCACACGCAGAGCACTTACCAGAACGCGCATCCCTTCGGTTGGCAGGGTAATGGTACGTTTTACTTTGGCTACAACCCCGTATTCATATAAATCATCGGCAGATGGCAGTTCCGATTCTGCATGTTTCTGAAAGGCCAGCAGGACTTCCTTATTGCCACGAGTACATTCCTGCACCGCCGCGATAGAAAATTTGCGACCTAAATCCAGCGGATTTTCGGTATGCGGGAATACTACCATCCCACGCAGCGGAATCACAACCAGTTCCGGTTCCTGTTCTTCCTCCACTTCCGCTCCTAATGCTTCTTCAATCGCCGCTTCCAGAACCTCATCGGTCAAAAGTTCTTCTAATTCCTGATTAAATTCTTCTGTCATATACAACCCTCTTTATCTTTCCTAGTCATGTAGATAACAGTTTAACGATTTTTCACAAGATTTTCAACCAAAATCATTCTTTTTTCTGAATTTTCATCCACTTCTTGCAAAAAATCATCAAAACTGAACTATTTTCGAATACTACTTCCCTTAATTTCACCGCAGGAACGAAAAATCCCTTTTTCAGTGACAAAAACCTTGTAAACCAGTATACTATTCAGATAAAAACAGCGGCAGCGGATCGTATGATTCGGCTCTGTTCCCGATTTTTGAATAATCTCTGTTTCTAAAAGAAAACTGCTCCTCATTTTCTGCATACTGCAGAGATGAAGAGCAGTTTTTATTTATATTTATCGTTACATCACAGCCATTTTTACTACATCAGTCAGTTCTTCCACCGGAATTACTTCCATCCCTTCCATATGGCAAAACGAATCCTGCCAGTTCTGCTTTGGAATCAATACCTGTTTCAGCCCGGCCTGCCGGGCCGCCTCTACTTTAGCCGGTGTGCCGCCTACCGGCAGCACCTTGCCGCGAATAGAAACTTCGCCTGTCATAGCAAGCCGGTTATCTACCGGCTTCCGGCTGATAGCTGAATAAACGGCAGTGGCAATTGCAATCCCTGCGGAAGGGCCGTCAATGGGAGTCCCTCCAGGAAAATTCACATGAATGTGATACCGCTCCACCTCCATGCCAAGTACCGTTTTCAGTGCGGTGCAAACATTTTCCACCGAACAGCGCGCCATACTTTTGCGCCGGACTTTCTGGCCATTGCCCCCGGTCAGTTCTTCTTCCTCCACAATCCCGGTTACATTAATGGTTCCCGGTTCATATTCCGCCGGACACACCGCCACCTCAACACTGCTGACGATGCCCATATTCGGTCCGCATACAGCAAGCCCGTTTACCAGACCAATATCCGGTTTTTCTGCAATACGGCTATGTGGTCTCGGTGAATAATGGCAGCTGTTGATTACCCATTCCACGTCCTCCCGGCTGATTTCCTGCCGCTGCTCCTCCATCGCCATACCGGCTGCAATCTGCACCATATTCACGGCTTCACGCCCATTGGTTGCATAGTCGCTGATCAGCACCACAGCCCGGTGAGCAATAGGCATATTCATACGCTTTGCCGCCCGTTCCACTACCGACATAATTTCTTCCGGAAGCAGACTCCGAAAATAAATTTCAAGGCACCTGGAACGAATCGCTGCCGGAATTTCCTCCGGTCTTCTGGTCGTGGCAGCCACCAGCCGAAAATCCGCTGGAAGCCCATTGGCAAAGATGTCGTGAATATGACCAGGTATTTTTTCGTTATCTTCACTGTAATAGGCACTTTCCAGCAGAACCTTGCGGTCCTCCAGCACTTTCAGCAGTTTGTTCATCTGCATCGGATGCAATTCACCGATTTCGTCAATGTATAACACACCGCCATGGGCTTTTGTTACCGCCCCGGGCTTTGGCTGGGGAATTCCTGCCATTCCCATAGCACCGGCCCCCTGATAAATCGGGTCATGCACCGAACCAATTAACGGATCCGCAATCCCTCGCTCATCAAACCGGGATGTGGCACCATCAATCTCAATAAATGCCGCATCGGCTAAAAACGGGCTCCCTTCCATTCTTTTTGCCTCTTCCAGCACCAGTCGAGCCACCGTTGTTTTTCCCACACCAGGAGGACCATAAATAATCACATGCTGCGGATTCGGCCCGCACATCGCCGCACGCAGTGCCTTTATCCCTTCCTCCTGCCCGATAACGTCATCAAAACATTCCGGCCTTGTTCGCGCTGTCAGCGGCTCGGAAAGCTGAATTTTTCGCATACCCTCCAGCCGTTCCTGCTCTTTTTGCGTGTTAATTGTGATTTTTGTTTTATTCTGCCGCTGTCCTTTTATCAGGCCAATAAAATAAATCCCGATAACCAGAGCAAAGAAAATCTGCACCACCCCGAAAACTGTCCATACCTGTTCACTCATCATCGCAATTCCTCCCAACAAAAAACCGACATACCCGATAGCAAAGTTTCGCTACTAGTATGTCGGTTACATATTTTTTTATGAGAAGAACGTTCTTATTTCCACTTGCAAAGAATATTTTCCAGCAAATCCACAACCCAGTATAACACCAGCCCTAACAGTGCCAGACCGATAATACCGGCATACATGGCAGGATATTCACGGGTCTCCATGCCATCTAAAATAAAATATCCCAAACCATCAAAAGAGGCAAAGGTTTCGGCAAAAAACAGAATAGCAATAGCTGTCCCCAGAGTAATACGCAGGGATGTCAGAATTTGAGGCAGACAGCTTGGCAGAATAAGATGGCAGAAAGTCTGCCACGGTGTGGCATTCAAAGACCGCATGGACTGCAGGCTCGCCTTTGGAATACTGCTCGCCGCATCACGGGTAACCACCACAATCTGAAAAAACACCACAAGCGCAATCAGAAAAATCTTTGGCCAGTTGCCTAAACCCATCAGCACAACGATAATCGGTAAAAATACCACTTTCGGCAATGGGTACAGCAGATACACAATCGGATTTAAAAGCCGTCCAAGCCATTCCACGCGCCCCATAGCAAGGCCAAGCGGCACCGCCAGCACCATAGCCAGCACAATACTGCT
>JAFOFM010000248.1 GCA_017387265.1 Peptococcaceae bacterium
GGTGTAATATAAACCTGCGTTTTCTGATTTAAACGCCGAAATGCCTTGGAATGAATAATACGATCCCTGTCGCGCATAAAACAGGTACGCAATGCATCCGCATCTTCCGGATATTTACGGCCTGCACTTTCTGCCGACCGCACAGCAAAAGGGGAAAGCTGGTTATTTTCCCATGTTTCTAATTCTTTCCGCATCAGCATCATACACACCCTCTTCTCCTCTAACATACAAATTACATTATCTTATGTATATTCGCAAAAAAAGAGGATTCTCCTTCTAAGTTCACTTAAAAAAGCAGAAAATCCGGAAGATTTCATCTTCATCCTGGTTCCTGAATCGTTCCGCTAAATAAAAAAACGGAACCGCACAGATCTGCAGATGCAAATCCTGTGTGTTCCGTTTTCATATCTGTTCTTACTCCTGGTTGCCCAGAGCTACAAAGGCTTTTGTTACGTTTGTTTTTGTAACACGTCCAACGACTTTCAGACGACCGTTTTCATTTTTACGCACAACTGGCATACCGTCAATCTGATGCTCAATCATACGTTTTGCTACATCCCAGAGGCTCTCATCTTCATAAGCCACTACAATGTTCGGCATACGAGTCATAATAACGCCGATTGGGAGCTGATTAATGTCTGCTTTCCCAATCGCGATTTTCAGCATATCCTTACGGGAACTAATCCCTTCCAGCTCCTGCTGCTCATTTACCACAAATAAGGTTCCCACATCCTCAACGAACATGGTAACAATTCCGTTATATACAGATGTACTCTCATCCACAGTCACTGGCGCAGACTGATAGTCCGCGACTTTTAATTCATTCATCTGTTCATGGAAGCTGAACGGATTCTGTTTTCCTTTATAATAATAACCAACTCTCGGACGAGCTTCCAGCAGACCAATCTGAGTTAAAAACGCCAGATCAGGACGCAGAGAGGCACGTGTCAAATGCAGCATATCAGCCACTTTCTCACCGGTAATCGGCCCCTGTTCTTTTACGATTTCAACAATTTTTTCCTGTCGTTCATTTAACTGCATCGCAACTTCCTCCTAACCTAAGAGCGGAAATTGCTAAACTGCAGTTCCACCCCGTAATCCTGACCTTTCAGAAAGGCAATAACGGTCTGTAAATCGTCGATTTTTTTACCGCTGACACGAATCTGATCATCCTGTAAAGTCGCCTGCACTTTCACCTTCATGTTCTTGATGTCTTTGGTAATTTTTTTGGCCACATCCGCATCAATACCCTGTTTCACTTTGATACTCTGACGTACCATACCGCCAGCAGCCGGTTCCACTTTTCCATATTCCAGATTTTTAATTGCCACACCACGTTTAATAAATTTACTCTGCAGAATGTCTACAATATTGCGCATTCTGGTATCATCTTCGGTGACAATTTTAATGGCATTGCCATTTTCAATTTCCACTGTACTTTTAGTTCCTTTAAAATCAAAACGCTGTGTAATTTCTTTTACTGTCTGGTTGATTGCATTATTTACTTCCTGCATATCTACCTCAGAAACAACATCAAAACTTGGTTCTTTCGCCATACAAAGCTCCCCCTCACAGTTTATTCTATTCGATTGCCAAGAATACTGTCATTCATTTATCAATACTTTTCAATTATTTAAAACTCTGCACTGCGTACCACACGCGGGAACGCAATAACATCGCGGATGTTGCTTACACCGCTTAAATACATAATCAGACGTTCAAAACCTAAGCCAAACCCGGCATGACGGGTTCCGCCATATCGACGTAAATCCAGATACCACCAGTAATCTTCCGGATTTAAACCTAATTCCTGCATCCGGGTTTCTAATAAATCCAGACGTTCTTCCCTCTGACTGCCGCCAATAATCTCCCCGATACCAGGAACGAGAAGATCCATCGCTGCAACTGTTTTCCCGTCATCATTTAAACGCATATAGAACGCTTTGATATCTTTCGGATAATCTGTTACAAAGACTGGCTTTTTAAAATGCTGTTCTGTCAGATAGCGTTCATGTTCAGTCTGTAAATCAATACCCCATTCAACCGGATATACAAATTCAACATCTGCCTGTTTTAGAATTTCAATCGCTTCTGTATAAGTCACACGGCCGAAATCAGAATTTACGATGTGGTGCAGACGAGCAAGAAGCTCTTTATCGACAAATTTATTAAAGAACTCCATTTCTTCCGGCAGACGTTCCAGTGCTGCACGAATCAGATATTTCATCATATCTTCTGCCAGTTCCATATTTTTTTCTAAGTCCGCAAACGCAATTTCCGGCTCCAGCATCCAGAACTCGGCTGCATGCCGTGCTGTATTGGAATTCTCTGCACGGAAAGTAGGACCAAATGTATAAATATTACGAAAAGCCATCGCAAAGGCTTCTGCATTTAACTGGCCGCTTACTGTCAGATTAGCGGCTTTTCCAAAAAAGTCCTGCGTGAAATCCACATCTCCCGCTTCGTTTAACGGCAGATGATTCATATCCAGTGTTGTCAGCTGAAACATTTCGCCGGCACCCTCACAGTCACTGGCAGTAATGATTGGTGTATGCACATACACAAAACCTTTTTCCTGAAAATACTGATGAATCGCATAGGCCAGCACCGAACGCAGACGAAATACTGCAGAAAAGGTGTTGGTACGCGGACGCAGATGCGCAATTGTACGCAGATATTCAAAACTGTGACGTTTTTTCTGCAATGGATACTCGGGAGGGCAGCTGCCTTCTACCAGAATTTCAGAAGCTTTCAGTTCAAATGCCTGGCCGCTTCCTGGAGATGCCACCAGTTTCCCGGTTACAACCAGAGCAGTGCTGATGCCTAGTTTGCATATCTCATCAAAATTCGGCAAATCCTCTTCAAAAACAATCTGCAGATTCTGAAAAAAAGTGCCGTCATTTAATTCAATAAAGCCAAATTTTTTAGAAGCACGAATATTGCGTACCCAGCCGGCAACTTCTATTTCCCGTTCCAGAAACTGCTCAGTCTCACGGAAAATCTGCTTAATCTCTGTCATAGTACAAACCTCCTGTAAAATTACATCGAATAGGCTGTATAATCGTTTATACCATATTTCACGTATTCGTTTCTATTCATTATTCGATACACTCTATATTAACTCTCATATTGTACTTATTGTACGCTATTTTTGTGTCCTGTGTCAAATAAATGTGCGACATTTTTCAGTAAAAGATGTTTATATTTGATGATTTTATATTCATTCCGTTATAATGATAACAATCGATAAACAAAAAGAGTCTTTCTCTTAACAGAAAAAGACTCTTTATCATAATTCATATTTCTTATATAAACAGATACAGAATGAAATCCACACCGATTGCTGCCAGAACACACACCATAATCTGACATTTTTTGAGTGCCAGAACAGCTGCAGTCAGTCCCCCGGCGATACCGATTATCGGATTTGCAGTATCGACCAGAAACACACCTGGAAAAATCAGCGCCGCCATAGCCGTATATGGAATCAGCTTTAAAAATTTCTCCGTTTTAGCGCCAAATTTCATTTTATCAATTAAAACC
>JAFOFM010000249.1 GCA_017387265.1 Peptococcaceae bacterium
CTGGTTAGTCTCATAGTTATCACCAAATTTGTATCCCAGACCATACACCGTCAGGATATAGACCGGTTTCTGCGGATTTGGCTCGATTTTCTTTCGCAGGTTGCTCACATGAGTGTCAATCGCCCGTTCATAACCGGCATAACTCTCACCTAGTGTGGCATTTAAAAGCTGCAGACGGCTATACGGACGCCCTACATTCTGACACAGCGTTACCAGAATGGCGTATTCGGACGGCGTCAGCTCGATAATCTCACCGTGAATTCTTACTTCACGGCGATCCAGATCCACATCCATATCCCCGAAAGTCAGCACTTCCTCGGCCGGTGTTTTTGACGAACCGGATTTAGTGCGGCGCATAACGGCTTTAATACGCGCCTTCAGCTCACGCAGGCTGAACGGCTTGGTTATATAATCATCGGCGCCAAGTTCCAGACCCAGCAGTTTATCAATTTCCTCATCCCGGGCAGTCACCATAATAATTGGTGTATCCGAATCCCGGCGAATATGCTTGCATACTTCCAGCCCATCTACTTTTGGAAGCATCAGATCCAGAATCACCATATCCGGCTGTTTTTCATCAAAGATGGCGATAGCTTCCTCGCCGTCCTTCGCCAGCAGGGTCTCATAATCCTCGGCCTGCAGAAACTCCGCAATATTGGCCCGGATATTTACCTCATCTTCTACAATCAAAATAACGTCTTTCACTGTGCAGGTTCCTCCTCTCCGGTTAATGGCGGCTCTACAATTACAGGACGCCAGTAAACCGTCAGCGAATCACTATGCTCGGCAAAATAAGCTTCTCTCTGCTGTAAATACATCGCACTGTAACCGCCCCATTCCGGTGCAGCATTACTCTGAAATACGACGCCGGCCGATAATAACGACTGGGCCGGATCTTTATCGGTCTGCTGCATAAAGGATGCTGTCACAGCCTCTGCAAAACTTTCCTGAATCCAGACTCTCTGCTGTTCGCTCAAGCCATCCCACCAGTCGCGGGATGTTACCAGCGGCTGCACACTATACAGTGCTCGCAAATCATATACTGCTGCTCCAGCTAAAGCCTTTGTCTGCCCCATATGACGCAAATCAGCATAGGAAATCCATTTTGCCCCCCCCTGATTCAAAAGATAGAGGTAGCCGTCAGGCACAAAGCCGATACCATAATAGGCTTCCGGCAGCGTATCCAGAGCACTGCGCCCGGCTTTACCGGTCAGATAGCTTTCGGCTATCTGCATGCTGGAAAACAGATAGGGCTGATTATACACGGCATAGGCCGGCTGCAGCTGACTTGCCGCCTCAATAGGCAGTGCCGCCATCTCCAGAGTGCCCAGCTTTACGCACTCGGCAAAGCTTTCTGTTTCGCTCCAGGAGCCGCGATCATACAGCTTCACAACAATGGTGTTTTTTGATTTTTCCTGTACACGCACGGCAAAATCCTGCAGCTGCTGATACCCGATGCTGTCCATCCGGTAATCAGTCGCAATGCGGATTGCCTCACGCTGGTCACTGGCTGCTGTCTGAGGGGCGGCATCTCCTGCACATCCTGACAGCATACCCAGAACCGCTGCAAACATCAGAATCAACGTGAAAATACTCCATTTTTTCATAACGGTTCCCCCGATGTTTCTTAATTTACGGATTCAGTCTGATTATTTTTCTGTCTCTTTTTTCTTGGACAGCTTTTCTGCACAGCTGCCGCAGTATTTTTTCAGTAAAGCATGCTTCATATCCCACAGGTTCTGCGATAAGTCCACATAGTATTCATGCGGATGCTCAAAGCGGGTTACTTCATCCCACAGGGTATCAATCTGTTCTTTACAGAATTTCTGAATTTCGTGCAGATTTGGCGATTCATATACACATTCCCCTTTTACGAAAACCGGTACCTGCAGCGGTTTCGCGATAAAATCGGTAACCATTTTCCGCTTCCAGGTATAGGCCGGATCAAAGATTTCGTATGGCTGTGTATCATCAATCACTTCATCATGCAGTGTAATAACATCGGCAATGGCTTTGCCGGTGCTGCGTTCATATAAGCGCCAGGGTTTTTTGAACCCCGGGTTTGTGATTTTTTCAACGTTTTCGCTGACTTTGATTTTTGGAACCAGTTCCTCGTTCTGTTCTACCGCTACCAGCTTGTACACACCGCCGAATACCGGATCCGATTTCGCGGTTACCAGACGTTCCCCTACACCAAAGGAGGTTACCTGACCGCCCTGGCTCAGGATATCGCGAATGATGTATTCATCCAGCGCATTGGATGCCACGATACCGCAATCTTCAAAGCCTGCTTCATCCAGCATTTTGCGCACTTTTTTAGACAGGTATGCAATGTCACCGCTGTCAATGCGCACGCCTTTTGGACGGAATCCGCGCGGAACAACCTCTTCGTTGAAGATTTTAATAGCGTTTGGCACACCCGACTGCAGAACATTATAGGTATCTACCAGGAATGTGCAGCTGTCCGGATAAGTTCTTGCATAGTTGCGGAATGCCTCTTCCTCGGTCGGGAACATCTGCACCCAGCTGTGTGCCATTGTACCCAGAGCCGGAATATGCATATCGCGGTCTACAATAGTACAGGCTGTACCGGCACATCCGCCGATATAAGCTGCTCGTGCGCCCATAATTGCACCGTCAGCCCCCTGTGCACGGCGGGAACCAAATTCCAGAACCGCACGGCCGTCAGCCGCGCGCACAATACGGTTTGCCTTGGTAGCAATCAGACACTGATGGCTCAGCGATAAGAGCACCATGGTTTCAATAAACTGTGCCTGAATGGCAGGGCCGCGTACGGTTAACAGCGGTTCATTTGGAAATACCGGTGTCCCTTCCGGAATTGCCCATACATCACAGCTGAATTTGAAGTTTTCCAGATATTCTAAGAAGCGTTCGCTAAAGCAGTTTTTGCTGCGCAGATATTCGATATCCTCTGCTGTAAAGTGCAGATTTTTCAGATAATCGATTACCTGCTCCAGCCCTGCCATAATGGCAAAGCCGCCCCCGTCCGGGATACGGCGAAAGAACATATCATAATAGGTGGTCTGCTCGGCTACACCGTGTTCCAGATAGCCGTTTGCCATTGTAATTTCATAAAAGTCTGCTAACATTGTCAGATTCATTTTATTTTTCATCGGGTCGTCCCCCTCCTTAGCTCCACAGGTCAACAACGCCTTCCTGAAGCGATGTTTCCAGCCAGTACGGATTAAACACATACAATTGCGACGGGCGATGGCCGCCTTTTGTCACATACTGTTCCGTTTCCGTCACCTTGTCGGCAATACTGCGGCGGAAGCTGGCTCTGGATACTTTTTTGTCAATGACTGCCTCATATACATGCTGCAGTTCTGTCAGTGTAAAGAATTCCGGCACCAGTTTAAATAACAGGTCGGTGTATTTGATTTTATGCCGGAATTTTTCAAGACCGTGCTCAATAATTTTCGCATGGTCAAAAGCTAAACCGTTGTTTTCGATAATTTCACGCTTGATGGCTACTGTGGAACCTTTAAACCAGCGGCTTGTACGCAGAAGCGCACTTAATTCCTCGCGGCCGTTTTTTAAAGTCAGGCGTACATACCAGATATATTCCAGCTGTCCGTCCATCTCGTGGGTTTCCACCTTTTCAATACGGCCGGTCAGGTCAAACCAGCAGGCTTCCGCTGCATCATCTCCAGCTTTGAGCTTTTTATTGTTTTCGTTAACAATTGCCATGTACGATGTGCTGATTACCCTTGTACGCGGGTCGCGATCTACATCGCCCCAGGTATAAAGCTGTCCCAGATAATCAGGCTCCAGCCCGGTTTCTTCAAACAGTTCCCGTGCAGCAGCGTCTCGCAGCGATTCGTCCACATTAGCAAAACCGCCAGGCAGTGCCCAGCAGTCTTTAAACGGATGATTTTTTCTGCGAATCAGAAGAATCTGCAGATGACGTTTCGGCAGCTGCCGATAATTATCCCTTTTGCCTTTGCCAATACTGAACACCACCATATCTGTGGATACCGACGGTTTATCATACTTGGAGGCATCGTAGGTCTGCAGAAATTCTGCTTCTGTCTGTGTCACGTCACAATCCCCTTCCGTTTTATACAAAATCCTTTTCTGGATCGCCATCCGGAATGATGTTCCAGCCATCATAGATCCCTTCATATTTTTCGATGAAGTCGTATAATGCGTAGGTCACATTCAGCATGGTTTCCTGTGTCATGTTATGTTTAATCAGTACACGCATCCCGAAGTTATATTCTGGAACGCGTTCATCAAAGAAGTTGTCATCTAAGATTTCGCAGCCGCCGTCGCGCATACGTACCGATGCCTGTTTACGGCTTGCCCCGTTGTTAAAGAAGAACCAGTGGGTTACTTCACGCACTTCGTTTAAGTCTTCGCCCTGTTCCTGCATCAGACGAATCATGCGGCGGTTTTTGATAATCTGCATATCCAGCAGAGTAGGGTATACAATATTGAAGTAGAAGTTCCATGGCGCATCGGCTTCCAGCAGATAGTTGAAATCATAATCGCTGAATTCGTGCGCGATTTTCCCTACCAGACCAGCCAGCCATTCATCGCTTTCCGCATAGAAATACATCATGCGGCCGCCGCCGGTGGTAATGGTAGCAACATGTTTTGCATGCGCTTCCGCTTTGTATACTGCCGCAATGCGGTCTTCAATTTCAAACAGTTTTTCCCGTTCTGCTTCGGTATAGAAACCGTCTTCGGTTGGATTTTTAAATGCAAACTGAACCCCGAATAAATGTTTATAGGACAGTACCGGTGCGGTTTTTGCCACTTCCAGATCCAGAGAAATTAATGCTTTTTCATCGTCCAGATAGGTTACATAGGTGTCCCAGTCTTCCGGCATGGTTAACAGATCTGGTAACGCTTCTTCTTCCCTCCCTCCACTCTCCCCTCCAAGC
>JAFOFM010000250.1 GCA_017387265.1 Peptococcaceae bacterium
CAAATCCACGCTGCACCAGATTGGTGCTTTATCAATATATTCTTTTTTTACCCAGTCATTACATGCCTCTGGCGGCATAAAGTAAGATCTTTCGTATTTCTGATATCCTTCCATGTCGATATACTCCTCCTGTTTCCTTTTGTCTGATTCTTTTTCGTATAATCGATAACAGTTGCAATAAAAAAGTCCTTTTTCTCTCTGTATTCAGAGACGAAAAAGGACATATTCCGCGGTACCACTCTATTTGACAGTCTGCCGGCTGCTCTTACAGCTGCTTCCTGCCCACTTTATTCCTGTAACGGCGAAACACCGGTCAGCCTTACTATTTACCACTCATTCAGGCAGACAACTCCCGGGCCAGTTCATCCGCATTCCGCCTCTGCCTCGCACCATCCGGCAGTTCTCTGTGCGCTTCCCGCAGACTACTCTTCCCGTTCCTCGTTTTTTCTATATGAAGCTTGAAAAATATTATAGACAAAAGAATTACTTATGTCAACCGTAAAACCGCCCTTTCGCCATGTATACAATTTTATCAGTCGGTATGACACAATCAGACTGAAATCTTTTTTACATCTAAGCGTCTCTGAATCGTTCGGCTCAATAATTTATAACCTACTGTAAACAGCGGCACCCCCAGAAGCATTCCCGGCACTCCGCCCAGGCCGCCTCCAGCCATAATTCCCAGCAGTACCCAGAGAGCCGGCAGACCCACCGATTCTCCAACTACTTTCGGATAGATTACATGCCCTTCCAGCTGCTGCAAAACCAGAATAAATACCAGAAACCACACAGCCTGCATCGGTTCAACTAAAAACAGCAGAAACACTGCCGGAACTGTACCGATAAACGCTCCCACTATAGGTACAATTGCTGTGACGCCAATCATCAAGCTGATTAAAAACGCATATTCAAAGCCGAAGATATTCATTCCAGCAAAACACATCAGTCCTAAAATACATGCCTCCATCAGCTGCCCGCTGATAAAATTACTGAAACACTGATTCATCAGACCACTCACATCTATGCATTCCTCAGCCAGTTGTTTCGGCAAAAAAGCATATACAAGCCGTTTCGCCTGACGGCATAGTGTCTCCTTACCATTTATAAGATACACCGATACCACAAGACCGACAAACACATTCACAATCCCGTGAATGAAACCACTGGCTTTATCGTAAATCTGCGGAAACAACACGCGCAATAAATCCACAGTCTGCTCCAAAAGCAGCTGCAGTTCCCGCTCCAGGGAAGAAAACAGCTGATCCCAATCCAGCCCGGCCAGAGGAGAAACATCAAAACCAGAAAGCCACACAAGGGCATTCTGGAAATTCTGCTTATATGTTTCACTGTTGCTGATTAACTGGTTTACACTCTGCACCAGTTCCGGAATCACAATCGCAATCACACCGCCGACAATGCCAAAACACAACAGATATGCTCCGGCAATAGCCAGAGGTTTATTCAGCTTCGGCATTCTAGTATTGTAGCGATCCAGATTATTTCGAATTGCCATATAGGGAATATTTAGCACAAAAGCAATGGCGAAGCCTATAAAAAACGGCTTCAGCAATCCAAGCAGTACATTGGCTCCCTGCAGCAGCATATCAAACCGGATAACAGCCAGCACCAGTACAACTGCAAACACAATCAGCAGCATATAGCTGCGAAACAGTTTTCTATCCATTCGCTATTCCTCAACAACACGCAGCGCCTGTTTTGCACAGCGACGCACACAGGCCCCGCAGCCCACACACAGGTTCCGGTTCACTTCCGGAGCCGAATGAATATCCTCCTGATACAGCGCATCCATCTGGCATACCAGAACCGCCGGACAGCGATGCCCCCCTGTACATTTTTCTAAATCCACAACTAATCGTTTTGCCATAGTATCTCACTCCTTTCTTAAAAACATACTACCTTTTCTGCTTATCCTATTCCGGTTTACAACAGAAAAATCCTGTAAAAAAATATCGGCATTTGGTTACAGATTACAAGCAATAAAAATCTCCTGTCCATTTTCACAGACAGGAGACCATATTTACTTATAAAATTTTATGCCCCGGCTTTTACTTTAATCCAAAGCTGAGTCAGGCGTTCTTTTAATACCTGATTATCTTCAAACACTTCATCCATTTCGTAGCCCTGACGCGGTACATAGGCTTCATTGCCTTCAAAGTAGCCGCCCATACTGCTTAAATCAGTCAGAACATCTTTATGAGGAGAAGTATATCCCACCCACTCACTGTTGGTGTAGGCAATATCATAATCCAGCAGATAATTGATAAACTCATGTGCCAGTTTTGGATTCTGTGCATTAGCCGGAATTACCATGCAGTCTACCCACATGTTTGTACCTTCTTCCGGCATATAGAAGCCCATTTCTTCATTTTCCATTAAAATAGTTGCTGCGTCACCGCTGTACACAACAGCCATATCCTTGTTGCCGTTAATCATGCCGTCGATTACTTCGTCAGCTACATAAACCGGTTCCATCGTCTGACGCTGTTCCATCAGCCATTTGTAGGCATCCTGAATTTCTGTTTCATTCTGAGTATTCATAGAATAGCCCAGCGCCTTAAACGCAACCATAAATGCGTCACGTTCCGAGTCATACATATAGATTTTGCCGGCATATTTTGGATTGCGCAGTACTTCCCAGCCTGCTTCTAAATCAGCCTGATCTACTACATTTTTATTATACACAATCCCTACGCTGCCCCAGAAGTACGGAACCGAATATTTATGTTCCGGGTCAAACGGCAGATTTTTTACTTCATCCGCTAAGTTTTCAATATTTGGGATGACACTTAAATCCAGTTCCTGCAATGCACCTTCCCCGATTAACCGCTGAATCATATAATCCGACGGCACCAGAATATCGTACGAATCCCCGCTCTGCAGCTTAGTATACATCATCTCGTTGGAATCAAATACTTCATATACAATTTTTACACCGAATTCATGTTCAAAGTCGGAAATAATCATAGTATCGATATATTCCCCTACATTGTAAACCTTCAGCGTATCTGAGCCATACTTGGCAATGGCCTCCTCTGAACTGACGGCAGACCCTCCGCATCCTGTCAACAGCAGCATAACTGCTAATAATACTGCAACTACTTTTTTCATCCACAGCACCCCTTATCAGATAATATTGCTCAGCCGTTGTGGTTCGCACATTGGCAGAATCGAATATATGCAATATAGCATAGTTTGGCAGGAAATACAATACAGAATCAACGCTAATCATTTCATTTTTTCGATACCTGTCATGGCAGCCTCATCAACGCTTCTTATCTGTTTTTAAGTCCGTTTTTGCCCTGGTTGACATTCTTTCCTCGCTATGCTACATTGAACGCAACTGATTGCTATTAATTCTTAAATCTTATTAGAACGGATGATACATTATGAATATTGTTATTGCAATGGATTCGTGGAAAGGTTCGCTCTCCTCAATAGAAGCTGCTACATCCGTCTCAGAAGGCATACGTGACGTCATTCCCGATGCTGCTATACAGATAGTCCCCCTCGCTGACGGCGGCGAGGGGACTGTGGAAGCTGTACTTGCTGCTACTGGCGGAAATTTGCAAACAGTACATGTAAAAGATCCATTAGGACGCCAGATACAAGCCTCTTACGGAATTCTCCCATCCGGTACTGCAGTAATCGAAATGGCTGCGGCATCTGGACTTACACTGCTCTCTGAGGAAGAACGAAATCCATTTTATACTTCCACATACGGAACCGGCCAGCTGATTTTAGATGCTATTCAAAAAGGCTGCCGGGATTTTATTATCGGAATCGGCGGCAGTGCCACTAACGACGGTGGCGCTGGCATGCTGCAGGCACTGGGCTTTTCTTTGCTCGATGACAGGGGCAGTCATATTATACCCGGAGCCATCGGCCTGGGCAGTCTTGCTGAAATTCAAACCGCTCAGGCAGAGCCGCTTCTGACACAATGCCGGTTTCGCATTGCCTGCGATGTCACGAATCCACTCTGCGGAATCAATGGCAGCAGTGCTGTATTTGGCCCGCAAAAAGGCGCTTCGCCCGAGCAGATTATCGAAATGGATATGTGGCTCGAGCACTATGCCCGGCTCGCACACAATATTAATCCGGTAATAAATGCAAATAGCCCCGGTGCAGGAGCAGCCGGCGGCCTCGGCTTCGCCTTTCTCGCATTCCTGAACGCATCTCTGGAATCAGGAATTTCCTTAATCATGAATACAGTAAATCTGGAGGATACGATTTGCACTGCTAACTGGGTAATTACCGGTGAAGGACAGCTGGATGCACAATCCGCTATGGGCAAAACCCCGTCAGGTGTGGCATCCCTTGCAAAAAAACACAATGTCCCGGTTATTGCTCTGGCTGGTTCTATAACCGAAGATGCTTCTTTATGCAACCGTTATGGAATCGATGCTTTTTTTCCGGTTTTAGAAACCCCATGTTCTCTCCAGGAAGCTATGGATCCCCAAACCGCCCAGCAGAACATTCGTCGCACTGCATCACAGATTTTCCGGCTGATTAAGACTGTACAAACATAATAAAAACAACCGCCAAAAAAGACCTCGCAGAGAATAATTATTTACTCTTCGAGGTCTTCAAAGTTTTAGTATCTATTTTTCAGATTTATGAAAAAAACACAAACTCTATATTCTTCTATAAGCATCTAAGTCAAGCGTTTCTTCCCTTCGGGCTACCAGCAGAGCAACGATTGCGTCACCGACGGAATTCACCATTCCTAAGAGCATTTCCAGAATAAAGTTAATACCAATAACCATAGAAATCATGCTTATATCGATCCCTATCTGACTCATTAAAGTAACCAGACACAAAATCAGTGTTCCAGGTGCGATAGGCGCCCCTAACGAAAGAATTACAACGAGTAACATCAACACAACC
>JAFOFM010000251.1 GCA_017387265.1 Peptococcaceae bacterium
CTGTTCCTCCTGGGAAATCATCCCCCGGGCATTTTCGATAATGTGACTGTGAATGCCCAGTTTTTTCGCGATTTCAAACGCATTACTTTTCCCCGGTACCCCTACCAGTAAGCGATAGGTTGGACGCAATGTCTCTACATCAAATTCCACGCTGGCATTCTGCACTCTCGGTTCATCAAAGGCATAGGCTTTCAGCTCACTATAGTGCGTGGTTGCAATAATTTTGCTTCCCCGATGCAGAATATCGTCCAGAATAGAAATGGCAAGCGCCGCCCCTTCGGAAGGGTCGGTCCCCGCACCAAGTTCGTCTAACAGCACTAACGAACGATCGTTGATATCTTCTAAAATACGCACAATGTTAGTCATGTGGCTGGAGAAGGTACTTAACGACTGCTCAATGCTCTGTTCGTCCCCGATATCGGCAAACACACCATGGAATAAGCCCATTTCACTGCCGGCCTCTGCCGGAATATGAAGCCCGGACTGTGCCATTAATACGAAAAGGCCGACTGTTTTTAAGGTAACCGTTTTACCACCGGTATTCGGTCCGGTAATAATTACCGAGTCGAAGTCTTTCCCCAGTGCAATGGTTAACGGCACAACCTGTTTTGGATGAATTAAAGGATGACGCCCTTTAATAATGGATAACTGCGGTGTGGTTTTTAATACCGGTTCCACCGCATTCATTTTTTCGCTTAAGCGGGCTTTGGCGAAGATAAAGTCAATCTGCGCTAAAACCTGCATATTATACTGTAAATCATCGCTGTACGGTTCAATTTTACCGGATAACTCCATTAAAATGCGAACCACTTCGTCACGCTCGGTGGCGTAGGCTTTTCGCAGGTCGTTGTTCATTTCCACAACAGCCATTGGTTCAATAAATAATGTTGCACCACTGGCAGACTGGTCATGGACAATCCCTGGAATCTGGCTGCGGTGTTCCTGTTTTACCGGAACCACATAACGATCGTTACGAATGGTAACCAGAGCATCCTGCAGATATTTGCTGCTGTTTTCCGAACGCACGATGCTTTCTAAACGTTCACGGATTTTATTTTTCAGCGTGTTGATTTTACGACGCACACTCATCAGTTCGTTGGAGGCACTGTCTTTTACCTGTGCCTCGGAGGAGATTACCGCATCGATTTCACTTTCTAACTCCGGCAGCAGGGTAAGCTGAGACGCCCACCATTCCAGACGGGGAATTTCGTATGTGCGTTTGCGGTCTAAAAAGAAGTGCGAAATACGCTTGCACGCTTTTAAAGTATCTAACAGCTGCAGAAACTCCTCTGGTTCCAGCATACCGCCGATTTTTGCTTTGCGAATCTGGCGGCCTACATCTACAATACCGCCTAAGGGAATATTCGGCTCCATACGGCGCACGGTAACCCCCTCGGTGGTTTCCCGCTGCCAGTTGGCAATCTGCTGGCTGTCGGTAATCGGCTCTAAATCCTCGGCTAAACTTTTCCCCGGATTAGAACTGCACTCTTTTACCAGCATCTCCACAATGCGGTCATATTCTAATTTTCGAAACGTGAAGGGATTCATAATACACCTCTGAAATAATGTCCATAGGTCGAACCTTCCGGTGCCAGATCATCTAACAGCTCTAAATCAGCCTCATTGCTTTCAAAAGCCCCGGTACGGTTATATTCATCAATTGCTTTGCGGTAAACCGCAGTTACTTCGGAAATCCAGCCGGCATCCTGTTCTCTTGCTTCAATGCGCAGAATATCCGCGCCGGTTTTAAGGCATTCTTCCAGGCGTTTATACAGGTTCAGTGTTTTGGAGTTAAACACATGCATCCGGCAGTTTACATCCATATATAACGGGAAGTGAATATCCATGCGGTCTTTCAGATAATAATTCTGTTTCAGGCAAGGCTGTGTGCAGCTGGTTTCTGCAGTACGTCCGCCCAGCACCGAACCGCATACACACTGCTCCGATACCATTAACGGCAGATTGCCGTGTACGATTAACTCTAACGGCAGGTTGCCCAGATAGGAGAACTCGGCAATCTGTGCCAGGCTCAGCTCTGGAGATAACACTGCACGGCTGATTTCTTTTTCCGACAGATAGCGCAGGGTTACATCGTTAAAGATATTCATCTGGTAATCGGCTACAATGTTGACCCAGCCCATCTGACGCGCCATTTCAAATAAGCCCAGATTACCGGTTAATACCCCGTCAAAGCCGGCATCTTTTGCTGCCTGCATCAGAATCTGCATGACATCCATCTGTTTATCATTTTCAATTGGACTGCATGTCCAGTAGAGCTCTGCCCCTTTTTCGTGACAGTATTCCGCCAGCGCTTTATAATCCTCTTTTGCGACAGGTGTTTCCCGACGCAGCGGAGTTGCATTAAAATAAATAATATGCGCGCCGTGGTCCGCTGCCGCTTTTACGCCTTCTTCATGGCCTGCAGTTACAGCCAGACGCTGTTTTAAGCCATACGCCATAACCTGTGGCGGAATGCGGTCTAATAAATCACCGACATCTTCCATATATTCTTCAAAGGAGCACAGAGGCTCTGCTTCATTGCTTTCTTCTTTCAGCTGGGCTTCCAGCGCTTCAATCACATCGCGGCGCAGCTGGTTTAATTCGCTGGCCGGTGCAATCACACCATCTTCGATTTCGCAGACTACATCCCCCAGCATAAATGCAGTATTGCCTAAACGGTCCAGCTGTTTATACACACTGTCGTAATCGCTTGGACGGTTTTTTGCTTTTTCCACCAGGTATTCGCTTTCCCCATACTGCTGATGGCCTGCATCGTCCCACGCTAACATCGAAATTGGCTGCCCCTCGTGCAGTTCCACTTTAAAATGCACAGTCTGTTTTGTAATCTGGGATGGGCGGGCAAAGCTTGCCTCAGCCTGTTTTAACAGCTGCACATCGGCAGTGCGGAACAGCTGTTTTGCTCCATTTGCATTGCCGCTTACCACCAGCATTACAATCTGACCCGGGTTGCCGCTTTCGATGGATTTGCCTTTAATCGACAGTTCATGTACTTTGCCGGCGATTTCCTCGCCTTTGCCGTTATATAATAAATAGCCGTCACCAACCGATAAGGTGTCTTTCAGCTGAATCCATACTTTTTTCTGTTCGGTTTTTAATACATCGGCCACAAATACACCGCGGTTATCCGGACGGGTATGGCTCATCAGATTGCGGCCCTGATTTTTATAATAATAGCCTGTGGTGAAATCCCGGTTGAAAATCTGGGTGATTTCCCGATCGGCCTGTTTTGCATCAAAACGTCTGCGATTATAATACGCATCGATTGCCTCGCGATAATGGCGTACAACCGTTGCAACATATTCCGGACGTTTCATGCGGCCTTCGATTTTCAGCGACGAAACGCCGCTTGTAATTAAATCGGGCAGATGATGCAGCATGTTTAAATCACGGGTGCTTAACAGATACGGCCCTTCCGCATTTTTAAACTCGGTGCCGTCGGCCCCTACCAACTGATACGGCATACGACAAGGCTGCGCACACAGACCTCGATTACCGCTGCGCCCCCCGATCATACTGCTTAACAGGCACTGGCCCGAATAGGCCACACATAATGCCCCGTGCACGAATACTTCCAATTCAACATCGGTATGTTCCTTGATACGGCGAATCGATTCAAACGAGGTTTCGCGGGCTAATACCACCCGTTCAAAGCCTTCGTTCTGCAGCAGCTCTACACCGGCTGTGTTATGCACAGCCATCTGGGTGCTGGCATGGATTGCTAACTGCGGCAGGCTTTCCCGTAAAATATGGGCTGCCCCTAAATCCTGTACAATAACCGCATCCACACCCAGCTCTGCCAGCTGGTACGCATACTCGATAAAATTGCCGATTTCCTCATTGTTCATCAGAGTATTCACAGCAACATGCACTTTGCATCCGCGGGCATGGGCGTATTCGATGCCCTCTGCCATCTGCTCCCGGGTAAAATTATCCGCTTTCTGACGGGCGCTAAACTGAGCCCCGCCAATATATACCGCATCGGCACCGTTTTCTACTGCAGCTTTTAATGCCAGTAAATTCCCTGCCGGCGCTAATAATTCGATTTTTTTCATATCGACCTGATTCATAGCAGAACTTCCTTTCTGTTCGGTGTTCTATTTCTCTATGTTCTATTGCTCTGTGTTTTATTTGCAATCTGCTTCTGGTTTTACTCCAGAAGCATCTGTAATTCTTCCCATTTTTCATAAAGCTGTGGAATGGTTTCCTCCAGCTCTTTATATTCGGCCACTAACAGACGGCTTTTTTCCTCATCCTGATAAGTGGCTCCATCGGCTAACAGTGCCGATAAC
>JAFOFM010000024.1 GCA_017387265.1 Peptococcaceae bacterium
AATATCGGTATTATTGAAGGCGGCCGCGCAACCAATGTAGTAGCAGAGACCGTTACTGTAGTTGGCGAGGCGCGCAGCCTGAAAAAAGATCGTGTAGATGAAATTATCGCCGATATGGTGCTCTGCTGTGAAGAGGCTGCGAACGAAATGGGCGGCACTGTGGATGTTGTGGTAGAAGAAAGCTATAGTGCAGTGGATTTATCCGAGGATGATGCCACAGTACAGTTAGGCTGCCGCGCAGCAAGACGGATTGGTCTGGAACCAAAACTGGTGAAATCCGGCGGCGGCACTGATGCTAATGTGTTCTGCGGAAAAGGGATTCCGGCGGCGAATGTCGGCATCGGGATGTGCAAGATTCATAGTGTAGAGGAATATCTGGAAATCCCGGCTATGAAAGCAGCGGCGGATTTTATTCTGGCTGTTGTTGAGGAAGCAAAAGCATGAAGCATTTGCAGTATCCGTTAGGAGAACTGCTGGAAGCGGTTTTTATTCAGCGAGATAACCGGTTTCGCGCCGAGGTGGAGCTGAACGGGGAACGTGTAAAAGTGCACGTTCCCAATTCCGGTCGTATGAAAGAACTTTTGATTCCCGGTGTACCAGTGTGGGTAAAGCCTGCCTCCGGTGAAAATCGCAAAACAGCATATACCCTGCTTCTGGTAAAACAGGGGGAGCGCTTTGTATGCCTGAATGCGCATCTGGCCAATGAGATCATTGCGTTCTGGATGGCACATCAGATTCTGCCGGGCTTTGAAACGGCAGCGAATATAAAACGGGAAAAAACATACGGCAAAAGCCGGTTTGACTTTTGTCTGGAGCGAAACGGCAATACCTGTTATGCGGAGGTAAAATCGGTAAATCTGCTGGACGGCATAACCGCCCGGTTTCCCGATGCACCTACAGTGCGCGGCAGCAAGCATTTACAGGAACTGATACAATGTAAAAAAGACGGGCTGGGTGCCGCCGTTCTGTTTCTGGTGATGGGCAATGAGGCCAGAGAATTTGATGTAAACCGCGAAACCGATCCGGCCTTTGATCAGGCTCTGCAGGAGGCAATCAGGGCGGGCGTGGAAGTATATATTTATACATGCAGGATTGACCTGCAGGGTGTGGAATACACCGGGGAGATTCCGTTACGGGAGGAAGGACTATGGAAGTCTATGCATTAATTGGTGCCAGCGGCACCGGCAAAAGCCATAATGCCAATTCAGTGATGCAGGATTACGGCATCGACATGATGATTGACGATGGCCTTTTGATTCGAGATGGCAAAAAAATGGCTGGTTCTTCTGCCAAAGCGGAGGAGACCACCGTGGGTGCTGTAAAGCGGGCGATTTTTCATGACCCGCTGCATGCGGCCGAAGTGCGGGAGCGCATTACCCAGCTGCAGCCGAAAAAAATTCTGATTCTCGGCACCTCGGAAAAAATGATTGATAAAATCACAGCGGCGTTAAATCTGCCGCCGGTGAAATATAAAATTTTTATTCAGGATATCGTAACGCCAGAGCAGATTGAACTGGCACAGAGTATGCGCAGGGAAGGAAAACACGTAATTCCGCTGCCTAGCATCGAAGTGAAAAAAGATCTGCCAAACTACTGGATTGATTCGATTCGCAGCTTTGTAACCAAAAAAAATAAAGATAAGAGCAAAGGGAAAGACAAGGAAAAAGACGCTGATAACGACAAATCCCGTGTATCTTCGGAAGATAAATGCATTGTGCGGCCGCGGTTTTCCCAGCTGGGGCGCCTGACCATTTCGGAAAATGCCATTGAACAGATTGTTCGTCACAATTTACTGAAACAGAATGAATTTGACGGTGCGGCTAAAATTCACGTGGATATGAATGAATTCGGGGTAAGCATTTACTGCGAGATGAAAATTAAATTCGGCATCCCGATGCAGCAGGCCATTGAACATTTTCAGATTGCGACCATTCGTGATTTAGATGAGATGACCAACCTGAGTGTAGGGCGCATTGATGTACGGATTATCGGCATTACAGCGTAAGAGGTGATACCATGACAAAACAGAATATCACTGCCTGGTTTTTTGAGGGCGGCAGTATCAGCATTCCGGCCCGGCTGTTAGGGCTGATGGAACCGCTGGGGCTTACCTTTGAAGATATGGGTAAGATGATGTACTTGTTATACTGCGGTACCGGGCAGATTAAAAACAGTGACCGCTATGCGGTAGAGGCAGCGCGCAGCTTACATGCAAAAGGTCTGATTCACTGGTTTACGGATACAGAAACGGTGGATTTTTCGCCAATGTTTGATAAAATCAGCGCAAGTCTTGGTGAACAGCCGCAATATCTTGCAGAAGATACCAGTCAGTATAGTGCTTCGGAAATGAATTTTGCGCAGCTGGTAAAAAAACTGGAACAGACACTGGCTATGTTTTTAACCATGCGGGATAAACAGACCATCGAAGAAGCGGTGCAGCGTTATAACTGGTCTTACGATCTGGTGTATGAGATTTTTCTTAAATATTACCGGGATCACCGGAAAGAATATGAATTCGGATTTTTCTGCCGTATGGCCTATGGTGCCAATGTGCGTGATAAAAAAAGCTTTCTGGAATATGCGGAAGGTCTGGACACTATCAATCATAAAACAACATCGGTTTTACGAAAATTAGGGCAGAAAGGTGTGCCGACCGAACCGCAGAAGGAACTGTACCGCAAATGGGCCTATGAGTGGAAATTTAGCCATGAGATGGTGCTTCTGGCGGTGGATGAAACGGTCAGCGCGCAGAATCCATCGTTTAAATATATTGATGCCGTATTGAAAGAATGGGCGGAAAAAGGGCTGACCACTCCGGAAGCCTTAACCGCAGAAAAACAGCGGCAGGAAAAAGCAAAAGTGCCGTCGGCTGGTGCAGGGCGCAAATCCGGCACGGCTGTAAATCAGAAATTTAAACCGGAAGGCCGTGACTTGAGTTTTCTGGAAAAATAATCGTGAAACAAATGTGGAAACCAAGTAACGAAATGAAATGATGAATAGAAGGTGAACGCTATGAGAAACCGCGACCAGCTGCGTATCCAGAAACAGCAGCAGTGTGAAGAGAAAATTGCATCTATTTACCGGCAGCTGCCGGAGCTGGAACGCTTAGATCAGACTATCGGGCAGAAAAATATTGCGATGATTCGTGCCGGCATTATGCAGAAAAATACGGAAGCGCAGAAAATTCTGCAGAACGAGATTGAAAATCTGATGAAACAGCGGCATCAGCTGCTTAAAGAAAACGGCATGGATGAGAGCATCTACGAACCGGAATGGGACTGCCCGCACTGCCAGGACAGAGGCTATATAGAGCCTGGTGTGTTATGCAGCTGCTATCAGAAGGAACGGCTGGATGATTTATTTTTACGTAGTGGAATGTCGGAAGCCATGCGTGGATTCACCTTTTCTAATTTTGAAACCCGCTATTACACCAATCCGGCGGACATGGACGGCAAGGTGCAGTGGTGCCGTCAGTTCGCAAAACAGATTCAGAGCGGTGAATGCAGCCAGTGTCTCTTTTTAACCGGCGGTGTAGGCCGGGGTAAAACCCATTTGTCGGCTGCTATTGCCAATGGCGTTTTAGAGGGCGGCAAAACAGTTATTTACCGCAGAGCGGCAGACTTATTTGAGCTGATTCGCCAGTATCGCTACGAGGAAAATCGCCAGAAGTTTGAGGAGATGCTGGAGCAGCTTCGCACCTGCGATTTACTGGTTATTGATGATCTGGGGGCGGAACGCACCACCGAATTTGTAGTGGAACAGCTTGTAATTCTTCTGGAAGAACGCAACTATCGCAACAAGCCGTGGATTATCAGCTCGAACCTGAATATCAACGAAATTATTCAGACCTATAACGACCGTACGGCGGACCGTATTTTAGACCGTGCAGTGCTTTTTAAACTGGACATGCCGGAAAGTATCCGGGTGGCAAAGGCAAAAGAACGTATGAATCAGTTTTAAAGGCATGGACAGAAGAGGGCATTTTGTATTGTATTTGTTCTGTATTTTGTATTTCTGCAGAGGAGTGCTTTACAAGTAGGTCTGTTCGTAGTATCCTAAATTCATGCAAATAATCTTCAGGGCGGGGTGTAATTCCCCACCGGCGGTGACAGTCCGCGAGCCTTTCTGGCTGAGCTGGTGAAATTCCGGCACCGACAGTATAGTCTGGATGGAAGAAGAATCATAGTGCAGGTAGCGGTATAGCTATATCGGTATCTACCAGTGAGATTCAAGCCTCTGAAGATTTTCAGAGGCTTTTTTGTATTCTTGTATTGCTGTCACAACGAGCCTCTGCAAAATCTATATTCAGGAGGGATCTGCAATGGAACAGATCGGGAGAGACACAGCAAAAAAAACAAAGAAAGGCATGGCGCTTGGCACATTGACTAAAATTGCTATGCTGTCGGCAGTAGCAGGGGTATTAATGCTTTTTGAAACGCCATTATGGTTTGCACCGCCTTTTTACAAGCTGGATTTAAGTGAACTGGCAGTTATGGTCGGGGCGTTATCGATGGGGCCAATGGCCGGGGCAATTATTGAGTTAATCAAAATTCTGCTGAACTTTGTATTAAACGGCACAATTACCGGCGGCGTAGGGGAAGTAGGCAATCTGTTAGTAGGGTGTGCTTTCGTGGTACCGGCCGCATGGATTTATAAAAAAATGCACAATGCGAAAGGGATGCTGCTTGGTATGGCGACAGGCATTGTGTGTTTAGTGGCATTAGGCTCGGTGGTAAACTATTTTGTACTGCTTCCGGTATATGCAACTGTATTCGGCCAGCCGTTAGAATATTTTATTCAGATGGGCAATGCGCTGAATCCGGCTATTGTGGATTTAAAAACCTTTATTCTGTTTGCAGTAGCACCGTTTAATCTGTTAAAAGGGATTATTATCAGTGCGCTGAGCTTTGTAATTTATCGCAAACTGGGCCGCCAGCTGGAAGGCTGATAAATTAATATAGTAAAAAAATAAAAAGAATTATAAATAAAAACAAGCGATACGTAGTCAGACACTAAATATCGCTTGTTTTTTTATGCATTATTTTTTAAAGGATTATTTCTGTTTTGCTTTTTTCTCCATCCATGTGTGGAGGGTCTGGCACATTTCATCCAATGGTTTGCGCACAATCGGCTGTTTTGGCAGAGAGTTGATAAAATCTTTGCCGTAGCCTTTGCTGATTACGCGTTTATCTAAAATAACGATGGTGCCCCAGTCATCCGCGGAGCGAATCAGCCGGCCGCAGCCCTGACGGAATTTCAGTACCGCCTGAGGCAGGCTGTATGCCGCAAAACTGTTTTTGCCCTGCGCCTGAATATATTCCATTTTGGCACTGGTAACCGGTTTGGTTGGCGGTTGGAACGGCAGCTTGGTAATTACCAGTGTGGTGAGCCCGGTCCCTTTTACATCCACGCCCTCCCAGAAACTGCTGGCCCCCAGTACAACGGTGTTATCGCTTTTATTGAGGCTTTGCAGAATACTGGTACGGTTGCCGTCCTGGCCATGCGCCAGAATGTTGTAATCTTTTAAATCCGGGTTCCGTTTCAGTGCAAAATAGGTTTTGTTCAGCATTGCGTAAGAGGTGAACAGAATCAGTACACCGCCGGTTACGGATTGAATCAGCTTCTCCAGACTCTGAATCAGCATAGAGGAATAGGCTTCCTCACTGACCTGCGAATAGTCGGCGATATCGGTTGGAATTGCGATACACGACTGTTTCTGGTAATCAAATGGCGATGGTGTAATATAGGATAAATATTCATCGTCATCCAGTAAATAAAGCTGAGCGGTATATTTTAGCTGATTAGCGACAGCAAGTGTAGCCGATGTGAGGATTACGCTCTGTTTTGCGGTGAATAACCGTTCTTTTAACAGAGGCATAACATCAATCGGTGCAACGGAGAGGCAGAGATTGCTTCCCCATGTGCTGCGGCTGTATTCCAGCCAGTAAATATCATGTTTTCGTTTTTCGGCCAGAAATGTTTCCAGGAATTTATGCTGTTCGGCATACCAGTTCTGGTTGAATACCAGCTCTTTTGCCAGAAGGTCTAAATCCTCAAACATATCAATGCGGTTTCGCATATGCGAGAGTCGATTATGAATGGTCATTACCATACCCTGAATACGTTCCAGCTGGCTGGCAAGCTGCTGCCACCAGTCGGTTTTCCGTTCTTTGGCGGTGATGCGATATTCATTGCTGTGAGACAGCTGGCCTATGGTAAATACAAAATCGATAGCCGTTTTAATCTGCTGTTCCAGTACGGTGATATCATCTTTCAGCTGACGCTGCGCCAGAAGCAGTTCTCCGTAGGCATCGGTGTTTTCATGCAAATCTTTTACTTTATTGATAATACGGCTTACAACGCTGGTATTTCGTAAAAGATGCTGACTGCTTTTGCGTAAAAACTCTAAATCTACCGTATCGGTAAACTGGCGAGTTGCTTCATCTTCCAGATTATGCGCCTCGTCGATAATAACGTGTTCAAAACCGGGGAGAATCTGGTTTTCCAGTTTGATATCCTGCAGCAGCAGAGCGTGATTGGTCACAATCAGCATACTGTTTTCGCACTGCTTGCGGTTTTTCATGTAATAACAGTCGCGAAACCGGCTGCACTGCCCACCAAGACAGGTTTCTGTCTGGCTTGCAATGGAAGCCCAGTACTGGTGCTCCAGTTTATTAAAATTGAGAGTTTCTTTATCGCCGTGCTCTGTAAAGCTGAGCCAGTGTATTAATTGAGCCATAAACAGCCGCTCGGTCCAGTTTACGGTATTTGCCTGTTTTACATACTGATCAAAGCGGCGCAGACAAATATAATTGCTTCTGCCTTTACTCAGAGCTACAGGGAAATCATAATCCAGACACTGTTTCAGGAACGGAATATCTTTGGAAAAAAGCTGTTCCTGCAAAGCGATGGTATTAGTACTTACCAGCACCCGGCACTGGTTTTCATAGGCCCATAAAAGTGCCGGAAGCAGATAGGCAAAAGATTTGCCGGTTCCGGTACCCGCCTCGATAATACCATGCATCTGTGAAGCAAAGGCTTCGGCGATAGTCTGCTCCATTTTCAGCTGCTGCGGGCGATGCTGATAGGAAACGGAGGCCTTTGCCATAAGCCCGTTCGGCTCAAAAAAGGAATCCATTTCGTCAAAGGAAAGCAGAGGCCGTTTGCCGTAAGCGTGTGTTTCGGGCTCCGGTGTATAGCGTTTACCGATTTCCGCATGGGCTACCGCTTCGCCTGTAATGGCGCGCAGCAATGCAGTCAGGCCGCATTCCTCGCCTTCAAATACCTGAAGAATTTTCTGCAGCACAAAAGGATCCATGGTGCATGCCTGCTCAGTCAGCTTTAAAAGCACCTGTGCGGTGATATCAGCATCCTGCAGCGCCCGGTGAAAACCGTCACCGCTAATGCCAAGAGCACCGGCAATGCTGATTAACTTATAGCTGGTTAAAGCAGGCAGAAAAATTTTAGCCATGTCGTGTGTATCGACCCACTGGTTTGGAAGCGCTCGCCCCAGATGATTTTCCAGCATACCTTTATCGAAACTCACGTTATGTGCCACCAGAGTGTAATCACCGATAAACTCCAGCACCGCCTGCTCTACGCCGTTCCAGTGAGGCTGGTCGGCTACCATAGCATCGTCGATGCTGGTAAGCTGGGTGATGGTTTCGGGAATGGGGCTATACGGCCGGATCAGCTGATTATAACGATCAGCAATCTGGCCGTCGATTACTTTTACCATCCCGATTTCAATAATTTCCGCGTTTTCGTCTAAACCGGTGGTTTCCGTGTCCAGACATACAAACGATAATTTCAGCAAGGGAAATTCCCTCCCGTTCTGTTCTGACTATTACAGCTGCCAGCTGCTCAGGTATTCCTGCTGTTCTGCAGTCAGTGCATCGATGCTTACATTTAATGCCTGCAGTTTGATTTTTGCAACGCGTTCGTCGATTTCTTTCGGAACGGAGTGTACAGTGTTTGCAAGGCCAGGGTTATTCAGAACATATTCTAAACTTAATGCCTGCAGAGCAAAGGTCAGGTCCATAATTTCTGCCGGATGGCCATCGCCTGCTGCCAGGTTTACCAGACGGCCTTCGCCCAGTAAGTATACTTTACGGCCATCTGCAAAATGATATTCTTCAATGTTTGGTTTGGTATGGCCATGTTTTACGCACATTTTATTCAGTGCCTCTTTGTCAATTTCCACGTCAAAGTGACCGGCATTTGCTAAAATTGCTTTGTCTTTCATTACAGCGAAGTGTTCTTCGGTGATTACTTTTTTGTCACCGGTAACGGTCAGGAAAAAGTCGCCCAGAGGAGCCGCGTCTACCATTTTCATTACCTGGAAGCCGTCCATGATTGCTTCGATAGCTTTGATTGGATCTACTTCTGTAACAATAACTTTTGCGCCCAGACCTTTTGCACGCATAGCAGCGCCTTTACCGCACCAGCCATAGCCTGCGATAACAGCGGTTTTACCTGCTACTACCAGGTTGGTGGTACGCATAATTGCATCCCAGGAGGACTGACCGGTACCATAACGGTTATCGAAGAAGTATTTGGTCATTGCATCGTTTACAGCAATCATAGGGATTTTCAGAGCGCCGTCATTTGCCATGGAGCGCAGACGGATGATACCGGTAGTGGTTTCTTCCGCGCCACCTACAATATTTTCTAACAGCTCTGGATATTTGCTGTGGAACAGGCTGGTCATGTCGCCGCCGTCATCGATGAATAAATCTGGTCTGGTGTGAATCAGAGCATCGATGTGACCGAAATATTCTTCATCGGTAGCACCATACCACGCGAATGCGGTAACGCCGGAATCTACCAGAGCCGCTACAACGTCATCCTGTGTGGATAACGGATTGCTTGCCGCTACGGATACTTCTGCGCCGCCGGCCTGGATTACCAGTGCCAGATAAGCGGTTTTTGCTTCTAAGTGCAGGCAGATTGCCACTTTTTTACCGGCAAACGGCTGAGTGCGACGGAATTCGTCTTCCAGCTGATTTAAAATCGGCATATGGTTTTTTACCCAGTTGATTTTATCGTGACCTTTTGGTGCCAGCGCGATATCGCGAATCTGGCTGTTTTCTAATGCGTTCATGATTATCATATCCTCCTTGGAAACAGGCGTGAAAAACACCTTAATTAACATAATTCTAAAAAAACTCTAACCAATTTATTATACGGGATAACAGGTACAAACACAAGCAATTTGTAGAAAGATAGGGGGTAGTAAACACATAAAAAAAGCAGCTCGTACCAGTAATGAATATGGTCTGGTATGGGCTGCTTTCTTGAAAAGATTATTCTTCTGTAAGAGGTTTTCCAAGAGGTTCTTCTGTCTGACTGGCAGCGGATTCTTTTTCCTCCTGCATCATCATTTTTTTGATTGGCTTCATAACCTGCTCTTCCTCCGGAAGCATGAGCGGTGCCCAGAGGGTGGTGGTAACCGCGTTCAGCATACGTTCCCGCACGGTGCTGTTCATGGCTTCAAAACGGGCCATTTCCTCTTTCATGGTGGTGCGCTTGGTAATGCCGTCAGCCGGGCAGTTGTTTGGCACAACAGGCAGTTCCAGCTTGTTTGCAATAGAGATAATATCTTTCTCGTACACATAAATCATCGGGCGAATCACGGTGATATCGGCACGGCTTAAATAAGTGCGCGGCATAAAGGTATGCATACGGCCTTCAAATACCATGCTCATCAGGAAGGTTTCCAGCGCATCGTCTAAATGATGGCCAAGAGCCACTTTGTTGCAGCCAAGCTTTTTAGCCAGGCTGTTGATGGCGCCGCGGCGCATATTTGCACACAGCGAGCATGGGCTGGATTCCTTGCGCTCTTCATATACAATGCGGCCGATCTGAGTTTCTTCCAGATGAAAAGGTACTCCCAGTTCGCGGCAGTAGCGGCCTACCAGTTCATAATCGTTATTCCAGCCCACATCAAGCGAGATGCCTACCAGTTCAAACGGGAAGGGCAGCGTTTTCTGCAGAACAGACAGCGCATAGAGCATAACGGTGCTGTCCTTGCCGCCGGATAACCCGACAGCGATTTTATCATAAGGCTGAATCAGGCCGTATTCGCGGCTGGCTCTACGAATTTTTGCAAGAAGCGGTTTGTTGAGTTTACGCCACATATAAAGAGGGCTCCTTTCCAATCGGTGATGCCGATGTATGTATCATTTGTATCACATTTATACTACGCAATTCCTATCACTGCAATTTGATATTGTTTCGATGATTCATTATACTGGAAAACGGTAGAAAAAGCAAAATAAATATAGTTGCACGCTTCAGGCGTATGGTATAAAATAGAGAAGATATGATAATATGTCGTTTATGCGGCTATCGATAGATAAGGAGTGCTTGTTATTATGCTGAAATTAATTGACGGGAAACAGCTGGCGCAGAAACGCCGCGAAGAAATCAAACTGGCTGTAGAAGAACTGAAAACACAGGGAATTACTCCAGGGCTTGCAGTAATTTTAGTAGGGGAAGACCCTGCCAGCCAGGTATATGTACGCAACAAAGAAAAAGCATGCCATGAAGTTGGCTTTTATTCCGAAGTACATCGTCTGCCGGCAGATACCTCTCAGGAAGATTTATTAAACCTGATTGACCGTTTAAATAACGATGAAAAAATTCATGGTCTGTTAGTGCAGCTGCCTGTACCAAAACACATTGATGAAAAAGCAGTGATTCATGCAATCAGCCCGAAAAAAGACGTGGATGGTTTCCTGCCGGAAAACCTGGGTTCGCTGTTAATCGGTGAACAGGCATTTGAACCATGCACTCCAAAAGGCTGTATTGATTTAATCAAAGAAAGCGGTATGGAAATTGCCGGTAAAAAAGCGGTAGTGGTAGGCCGCAGCAATATCGTAGGCAAACCGGTAGCGATGATGCTGTTACGGGAACACGCAACCGTAACCATTTGCCATTCTAAAACCAAAAATCTGAAAGAGGAGCTGCTGGCAGCGGATATCGTAGTAGCTGCAATCGGAAGAGCAAACTTTATTACCGGTGATATGATCAAAGACGGCGCCGTAGTTATTGACGTAGGGATTAACCGTTTACCAGACGGCAAAATGGCGGGCGACGTGGATCGTGCAAGCCTGGAAGGCCGTGACTGCTGGCTGACACCAGTACCAGGCGGTGTAGGCCCTATGACCATCACCATGTTAATGAAAAACACACTGGAAAGCGCAACACGCTAAGAGATAATCGAGTAAGACAATCTATCAGGACATCGTACGCTGGGAGGCGGATATTTATGGAACAGCAGAGAGCCGAACTGGATCAGAAACTGCTTCTGATCTGTGAGGATATTGAACAGTGCCTGAAACAAGCTGAAGCACTGCCGGGTTATAACGACAGTTCGTCGTACTATTGCCGGCTGGTAACCTTAAAAGAAAAAATTGCAACCGAACGCCGTCTGCAGGAGGAAGTAAGCCTGCCATGCCGTTTTCTGCTGGAACATTTTTCGCTCTTTTTAGGGAAATGGGACTATACACTCGGCTTCAAATACGGCCAGGTGCAGACCGGCCGCGGCATGCTCTCGGATATTAAAATCGGTGAATGGGGAAAAGTGAGCCTGGTGATTGACGGGCTGGAACTTACCTGGCGTGATGCGGATTACAGTTATATGTTCTATCCGGATAAAGTAATTTTACGGCCGAATGCCGTTGGCAAAAATGATATTTATCTGTATTTCAGTTATGCATTTAAATACGGCAATGTTCTGGCGCGATTTGCAGATGTGGCCAATGACCCGCAGACCGCTTACTGGCATCAGGAACTCCTGAATAACTAGAGAGCTATCTGGCTGATAGAAAGGAGTGCGGGTATGCGAAATCACTGGAAAAAACGGATGATGCCCCTGTTTTTATGCGGGCTTCTGGTTATGCTGGTGACTGGATGTGGAGCGAATGCGCCTGCACCGGATAACAGCCAGGATGTGCCGGAAGCGCAGGAAGAGCAAAAACAGGAAACCGTGACAGAGCTGCCGGCTGTGGATGATGGCATCGCAGTTACCGGGACGGTGGTATCGGCTGGCG
>JAFOFM010000025.1 GCA_017387265.1 Peptococcaceae bacterium
GAACTGTTACTGGCTGCAAAAGGAATTGAACATTGTCTGGCGGTACTTGACGAAGAACAGGCCAATATTGTTGTGGCGGAGGAAGTGCTGAAAAACCAGTACGAAAAGATCTATGATGTGGTGCTGCGAAACAGCGGATATCCGGCAGAAGAGATTGTGCTGATCCCTCTTGCAGTTAATCCGGTATAGGAAGCAGATATGCAGCAAAGGACGCATAATTATAACAAAGAGTCTGCATATTTTTAACATGGAAAATAAAATGCATATCTGCAAAAATAGACGGAAACAAAGTTCAGAAACGGAATAACAGCGATTATAGCCGGTTATTCTGTTTCTGAATTTTTTTCTGTATTTTATGCAGAATTTATGCAAATGCAGTTTAATTTTTTTTGAAATACTGGTATACTAAAATAGAGTATATCCATATAAATCGGGGTGAACGATATGCCTGAAAGTAAAAATCAGGAACATACTGCTGGAGAAACGGTGAATGCCTATGGCAGTATAAAAATTTCAGAAGAGGCTATTGCCGGAATTGTCAGTATGGTAGTGGCACAGATGAAAGGCGTTTCGGCGATGTCCGGAAGTATGACCTCCGGTCTGACGGAAATGCTGGGCAAAAAGAACCTGACTAAAGGGGTCAAGGTGGAACTGAACAATCAGGATGTTATCATTGCGTTGCATATATTTGTGGAATATGGCGTGAAAATTCCGAAACTGGCACTGGAGATGCAGAACCAGGTGCGGGATTCTATTCAGACAATGACCGGGTTAAAGGTAAAAGAGGTTAATATCTATGTACAGGGTGTTACTTTTGATCATACCGAACCGGTAGAAGAAATCGAAGAAAAGAAAGAAACAGAGGTGTAATTATTATGAGACATCAGAGCCGTGAAACTGCATTTAAAATTATTTATCAGATTGATATCGGGAAAAACGATATGGAAACTGCACTGCAGCACACCATGAACAATGACGGGCTGAATGACCGGGAGCAGGTTTTCTGCCGTGAGCTGGTAACTGCTGTAGAAGAAAAACTGGCAGACATTGATGCTATTATTCAGAAACATACCACTGGCTGGAAAGTAGAACGCATGATGAGCGTAGATCGCAATCTGCTGCGTCTGGCCGTATATGAAATGTTATACAGTGCGCATATTTCTCCAAAGGGTGCAATCAGTGAAGTGCTGGATATTGCGAAAGTATATGGCAAAAAAGAATCGGTTGGTTTTATCAACAGCATTCTGGATAAAGTGCTGAAAAACGAAGAAAAACGGGACAATCTGGTGACAGAGGCTGCTGCAGAAGTTATGGCACAGCCGCCAACCCTGGATCAGACAGAGCCGGCTATTATTGAGCACGAGCTTAGCGAAGCAGAGGCGGAAGCATTTCTGGGTGGAAAAGTAACCGAATAAGATGATGCGCTGCAGGAAGACTGCACGCAAAGAAGCGGGTGAATGCAGATGCAAAGAGAAATTCTGTCTGTCAGTGATATTAACAATTATATCAAACAGCTGCTTCAGCAGGATGGCCGCATGAGCAGTATAGTGGTACGGGGTGAAATCTCCAATTTTACCCGTCACAGTTCCGGGCATCTGTATTTTTCGCTGAAAGATAAAACAGGCAGTATCAAATGTGTGATGTTTCGCAGTTCTGCACAGCGGCTGCAGTTTTCTCCCGGGCACGGGATGGAAGTTCTTGCTGCCGGTTATGTATCGGTGTATGAACGGGATGGTGTATACCAGCTCTATGTGGAACAGATGATGGAAGCCGGTGCAGGTGCACTGCACATGGCCTATGAAAAACGAAAGGCAGCTCTTGCGGCTGAGGGTCTGTTTGATACAGACCGAAAACGGCCGCTTCCGTTCCTGCCGCAGAAAATCGGTATTGTAACTTCGCCTACCGGTGCCGCAATTCGGGACTTGCTGTCTATCATTCGCCGCCGGAATCCGGCGGTGTCCGTATATGTAGTACCTGCCATTGTACAGGGAAGTGAAGGTGCGGCATCGATTTGCAAATCGCTGGATGTCCTGTATCAGAAGGATATGGATGTGATTATTACCGGCCGTGGCGGCGGATCGCTGGAAGAACTCTGGTGCTTTAATGAAGAGGCTGTTGTAAGAAAAATTGCAGAGAGCCCGGTGCCGATTATCAGTGCTGTCGGGCATGAAACCGATGTGACACTGGCGGATTTCGCAGCTGATGTACGGGCAGCAACTCCATCGATGGCGGCAGAGCTGGCAGTTCCGGTAAAAATGCAGCTGCAGCAGGAGTTAGAATTACGGAGACGTACCTTACTGCAGCGCTATGAAAGCTGCTTAAATCAGAAAAAAATGAGACTGGAACATCTGTCGCAGCATCGGCTTTTTCAAAAGCCGGAGTTTTTGCTGCAGGACAGACAGCAGCTTCTGGATGATAAAACAGAAAAACTGAAGCAGGCAATGGAACAGGTATTACAGCAAAAACGCAATCAGCTGGCATCCGGTGCAGAACGTTTGCAGGCAATGAGCCCTTTGAATGTATTGAGCCGCGGCTATGCGCTTTGTGAAAATGATACCGGAAATCTGGTTCGCAGTGTTTCGCAGGTGCAGAAAGGGGATACCATTACGGTAACTCTTGAACAGGGCAGGCTGCGGGCAGCGGTTACGGATAGGGAGGAAGAAACATGGAAGCAAAAGAGTTAAGCTATGAACAGGCCATGGAACAGCTGGAGCAGGTACTGCGCCGACTGGATGCCGGGGATCTTCCTCTGGAGGAATCTATCAGCTGTTTTCAGGAAGGCCTTACGTATATCAAGTGTTGTCAGGAAAAACTGACAGCCGCAGAAGGCGCGTTGAAAATTCTACGCGATGGAGAATTCGTAGACATGCAGGAATCAGTGTAAGGAGATTCAGCTATGGATATTAAAACATATATGAAAGAGGCTCGGGTAGTAACCGATGCCCGTTTAAAAGAACTTCTGCCTGCGGAAACCGCTTATCCGGAAGTTATTCATCAGGCGATGGCGTATAGTGTATTTGCAGGCGGTAAACGGTTCCGGCCGATGCTGGCTCTGGCAGCCTGTGAAACAGTTTCGGGCCAATGGGAGCCTGCGCTGGATGCCGCCTGTGCGATGGAGTGCATTCATACCTATTCGCTGATTCATGATGATCTTCCAGGGATGGATAATGATGATTACCGCAGAGGAAAACTTACCAATCATAAAGTATTCGGGGAAGGTATGGCGATACTGGCTGGCGACGCACTGCTGACCTATGCCTTTGAAATTCTCTCCGGTATGGCAAACGAAAAAAATGTATACCAGGTACTGCAGATTATTCAGGAAGTAAGCCGTGCAAGCGGAACTGCCGGGATGATTGGCGGTCAGGTAGTTGATATTATTTCAGAGCAGACAGAACCAACAGAGGAACTGCTGCATTATATTCATAATAATAAAACAGGGGCGTTAATTGTAGCCTCTGTGCGTATGGGGGCTATTCTGGGCGGTGC
>JAFOFM010000026.1 GCA_017387265.1 Peptococcaceae bacterium
ATATCCTGACCGCCAATATCTAAAATAAACGATACATCAGGTTCATAATGACAGGCAGCAGCAGCATGCGCTACTGTTTCTACTGTATGATAGTCACCGCCAAAAGCAGCATTTAACAGCAGTTCACCGTAACCAGTGGTGCCCATACCCAGCACCTGAAGTGTCACACCTGCATCGTGATATTTTTTGTATAGTTCCAGAAGCCCCTGTTTTACAACATAAATCGGATCCCCCTGGTTATTGGCATAAAAACGATCAATAACCTGTTCTTTCTCATCCATCAGCACCAGTTTAGATGTAGTACTTCCAGCATCCACACCAATATAAACCGGCAGCACATCACCAGCTTTTAATAAAAGCTGAGTAACTTCCGGCATAGCATGTTCTTTACGCCACTGGCTGCATTCGGCATCCGATTCGAAATAGCGTTTTGTCTGCGCATGATATTCCTCAGTCTGAATCGGTGCATCCAACATAGCAATCGCTTTTTCCAGAGAAAAAGGTTCTTCTAAATCATCCGGGAATAATTCATCCACCGCAATAGCAGCCCCGTGGGCTACAATTGTATCCGAATGCTCCGGACGGATAATTTCATCTTCTTTTAAATTCAGTCTTTCCGCAAACACTTTGATTAGTGTCGGATTGAATGTCAGCGGACCGCCTTCAAAAATCACAGGCGCTTTTAATTCCAGCCCCTGTGCCAGACCGCCAATTGTCTGTTTTGCAATAGCATGAAAAGCTGAGAGCGCAATATCCTCACGGCTGCCGCCAGCATTCAGAATTGTCTGAATGTCGGTTTTTGCAAATACGCCGCATCGTCCTGAAATACTATGCACAGTCTTTCCCTGAGACGCAACCGACTCAAATTCCTCCGCCGGTGTTTTTAGAATAGCAGCGATTTCATCAATAAAAGCACCAGTACCACCGGCACAGCTGCCATTCATACGCATATCTGATGTTACCAGGCGGCCTTCATTTTCATCATAAGTAAAGAAAATAATTTTCGCATCCTGTCCGCCAAGCTCGATAGCTGTTCTTGTCTGCGGATATAACGCTCGCACCGCCGCCGCATTGGCAACTACTTCCTGAATATAATAAGCACCGATACGTTCTGCCACCGGTTTCCCGCCGGAACCGCAGATAGCGACACGGAAGGTTTCTTCCGGAAAAGCTTCTGCCACTTCACGCAAAAGACGCTGTACTGTTTTTCCCTGTTCCGCATGATGACGTTCATAGCGTGTAAACAGTACTTCCTGTTCCGGGATCTTCATTACAATTGTTTTAACAGTTGTAGACCCTACATCAATCCCAAGGCGCAGTGCATGTTTCTGTCCATCCATTTTTGTACTCTGCGTCTTTTTCTGCATCATCAAAATCAGTCCTCTCGTTCGTTCAACTGATGTCTATTATACGGATATAAAAACCCGATGTCACACCATATTTCTGTTAAAAAAGCTTTCTTTTCTTAACAGAATCTTAGCGGCAAAGCCGCTCTATAACAGGCTTTGCGCAATCTTTTCTTGTATAACACGACACAATGTCGTATAATATATCATATCCTATTTTTTGTCACGCTATCAACAGACAAATTACTGCAAACTGTCGCAAAAGCCAAGGAGATTTGTTATGAATAAACAGGAAGAAAAAGCCGCCCAGACTAAAGCTGCTCTAGTTAATACCTTCTGGGAACTTTATTTACTGAAACCAATTGAAAAAATCTCAGTGAAAGAAATTACCGACGCTGCGGGTGTTTATCGCAGTACTTTATATTATTATTTCCCAGATGTCTATGCTATTCTGGAATATATCGAAGAAACCATTCTGCTTGACTGGGAACAGCTTATTTCAGATATTTTCAGCGACCACAAAGATATTCTGCTGCGTGGTGCTTTTGTAGAACTGGCTCCATGGGCATCTGATTTTAAAGATAGACATGGCAGCCAGATTGCAGTGCTCCTCGGACCAAATGGTGACCCATCCTTTCAGCAGAAAATCAAAGATACTCTGCGAAAAAAAATGTTTGCTGTGCTGAAAATTCCTGATAGCAGTCTGGATGCTCTTTTAACTTATGAAGCGTGTATCTCCGGAATTCTGGCACTAGGCTTAAAATGGTACACCGAAAATATTCCGTTTGAAACCATTGCATCCGTTGCACAGCGTATCATCCATCCTGACTTATTTAAAACCATGCTTGGTTATTCCAGCAACCCAATTATAAAACGTTTATAAACACGAAACCCCTTTCCGGAAGCAGAATTATTTCTGTTCCGAAAAGGGGTTTTTCTATTATTATTTACTCCATACCGGTAAACGGTTAATGGCCGCACACAGTGCCTCAATCGACGATTCAATAATGTCATCGTCGATACCAATCCCCCAGGTCAGTCTGCCCATGTGAGTAATTGCCACATAGGACATCGCTTTGGAGGAGGAACCTTTTGACAATGCATGTTCTTTATAATCAGTCAGTTCATACGAGAAGCCCAGGCCTTTTTTCAGTGCTTTGCTGACTGCGTCTAAACGACCGTTCCCTTCAGCAGTGATAGTCTGTGTCTGACCATGGAAAGTCATGGTTACAATACCCAGAATACCGCCATCTGCATGTTTCTGCATAAAGTGGAACTCATCAATAGTGAAGTGTTCCTGTACATCCACATAATTGTATTCCAGAATAGAGTAAATCCATTCCGGTGTCAGTTCTTTGTGTTCTTTGTCGGATACGTCTTTTACCAGGTAACCGAATTCTTCTTTCATCTTATCCGGCAGTGCAATGCCGAAACTCTGTTTCAGAATATAGCTTACGCCGCCTTTCCCGGACTGGCTGTTAATACGAATAACATCCGAATCGTAAGTACGTCCCACATCTTCCGGATCAATTGGCAGATATGGCACTGACCAGGTTTCCAGCTGTTTTTCCTGCCGATATGCCATACCTTTTGCAATGGCATCCTGATGCGAACCGGAAAACGCACTGAATACCAGTGCACCGCCATATGGCTGACGTGGGTGAACCTGCATACGGGTTACCCGTTCGTAAATTTCGGTAATACGTTTCATATCACGGAAATTCAGTACAGGATCTACACCATGGGCAAACATATTCATCCCTAATGTAATAATATCTACATTACCAGTTCGTTCACCATTTCCGAACAGTGTTCCTTCAATGCGGTCGGCACCCGCCAACAGACCCAGTTCTGCATCGGCTACACCACAGCCGCGGTCGTTATGCGGATGCAGCGAGATGATAACATTTTCACGATATTTCAGATTTTTGTGCATATATTCCACCTGGCTTGCGTACACGTGAGGCAGCGATGTCTCAATGGTAGCAGGCAGGTTGATAATAATTTTACGGTCTGGACGAGGCTGCCAGATGTCCAGTACCGCATTGCACACATCCAGCGCATAATCCACTTCGGTACCAGTAAAACTTTCTGGACTGTATTCAAAGGTTACGTCGCCTTTTACCTCTTTTGCCAGTTCGTTTAACAATGTAGCACCATTAATCGCAATCTGTTTGATTTCTTCTTTAGATTTACGGAAAACCTGTTCACGCTGATTCACCGAAGTGGAGTTATACATGTGTACCACAGCATGCGGCGCACCATCAATTGCTTCAAACGTTTTGCGAATAATATGCTCGCGAGCCTGTGTTAATACCTGAATGGTAACATCGTCCGGAATCATGTTTTTATCAATTAAAGTACGCAGGAACTGATACTCGGTTTCCGATGCAGCTGGAAAGCCTACTTCAATTTCTTTAAATCCTACATCCAGTAACAGCTGGAAAAATTCCAGTTTTTCCTCCAGACTCATTGGTTCAATTAACGCCTGGTTACCATCACGCAAATCC
>JAFOFM010000003.1 GCA_017387265.1 Peptococcaceae bacterium
GCAAATGTCCATCGTAAAGAGAATTCGTTCTATACATTCTGTGCCGACTGACCGTTTTTCGTATCGTTATAAAAATTGTAACAGCTGTCTGCCTGCTAACTTGTATGAAATTGCAGTATATTTACTCCGCTTTCAGTTCCTGCTGAATAAATGCATCTAAATCGTTCAGCGCACGCTGGGCGATGATTGCATTTTTTTCCTTCTTGTTGCGGATTTTTTTGCCTTCTAATGGCGGAATGAGGCTGAAGTTTACATTCATTGGCTGGAAGTGTTTTGGATCCGCGGTTACGATGTAATTCATCAGGCCGCCGATTGCAGTGGTCAGCGGGAACTTCAGCAGTTCCTGCTGCTGATACATACGGGCTGCATTAATACCAGCCACTAAGCCGCTGGCTGTGGATTCCACATAGCCTTCTACACCGGTAATCTGACCGGCTAAAAACAGCAGTTCTCTGCTTTTAATGCGGCAGGTGGATTCCAGTGCAATTGGAGAATTCACAAAGGTGTTGCGGTGCATAACCCCATAGCGAACGATTTCAGCGTTTTCAAGGCCAGGAATCATCTGCAGAACACGTTTCTGTTCGCCCCATTTCATACGGGTCTGGAACCCTACGATATTAAACAGAGTGCCTTCCAGATTATCTTTACGAAGCTGTACAACCGCGTAGAATTCTTCCTCTTCTTTGCGATGGTCTACAAGACCAACCGGTTTCATCGGACCGAATAATAATGTCTGACGCCCGCGGCTTGCCATTGCTTCAATCGGCATACAGCCTTCAAAGAATTTTTCTTTCTCATGCTCTTTGGTTTCAATTAACTCTGCACTGGTCAGAGCATCATAAAACTGATTATATTCTTCTTCTGTCATCGGACAGTTCAGATAATCCGCATCCCCTTTGTCATAACGGGATGCCCAGAACGCCTTGTCATAGTTAATGGATTCTGCGGTTACAATTGGTGCCGCTGCATCATAGAAATAGAAATCATCCTGACTGGTTACCTGTTTTACATAATCCGCGATGGCCCCTTCGGTTAACGGGCCGGTAGCGATGATGGTAATTTCGTCTTCCGGAACAGTAGTCACTTCTTCATAGATTACTTCAATCAGTGGATGCTGTTTGATGGTTTCGGTAATCTGCGCCGAGAACTTTTCACGGTCCACAGCCAGAGCGCCGCCGGCAGGTACCTGATTATCATCCGCGCATTTCATGATTAAAGAATCCAGACGGCGCATTTCTTCTTTTAAGAGGCCGACTGCATTTTCAATATTATTGGCACGCAGCGAATTGCTGCATACCAGTTCGCCAAAAGCATCGGTGTGATGAGCAGGCGAATATTTTTTTGGACGCATTTCATATAAACGAACCGGGATGCCGCGTTTTACCAGCTGCCATGCAGCTTCAGAGCCGGCAAGCCCTGCCCCGATAATATTAACTTTCTTCATTGGTGTTGTCTGACTGTTTGTTTGGCTGTTCATCTGGTTCAAAGTTACACTCCTTATTACTGCAGATTACTAACTTTCCTTTTTTGGTGTTGCGTTCTACCATAATGCCGTCGCATTTTGGGCATTTTTCTCCGGTTGGACGGTCCCAGCTTACGAAACTGCATTCCGGATAATCACTGCATCCATAGAAGGTTCTGCCTTTTTTACTGCGGCGCAGTACGACATCCCCTTTGCCGCAAATCGGGCAGGTTACATCGATTTTTTCCAGAAGCGGTTTGGCATTGCTGCATTCCGGGAACCCTGGACATGCCAGGAATTTACCGAAACGCCCCATTTTAATTACCATATTGCGGCCGCATTTTTCGCATATTTCCTCGGTGACTTCATCCTCGATTTTAATCTGGCCGATTTTTTCTTCTGCAGCGGCCAGCTCCCGGGAGAATGGTTCGTAAAAATCACGTACAACGGCTTTCCATTCGTAGTCGCCTTCTTCAATACCGTCCAGTTTGTTTTCCATACCGGCGGTGAAATTCACATCAATGATATCCGGGAAGTGTTCTTTCAACAGATCCACAACCAGAATCCCCAGCTCTGTCGGATAGAACTGTTTGGCTTCACGCACCACATAATTACGGGCCAGAACGGTTTCCACCGTTGGTGCATAGGTACTTGGACGGCCAATGCCTTTTTCCTCTAAGGCTTTAATTAAAGTTGCCTCTGTATAGCGAGCCGGCGGCTGTGTAAAGTGCTGCTTTGGAATCAGTTTTTCCGATTTAAGCTGCTGACCGACTTCAACCGGAACCAGCTTCTGATTATCCTCACCGTCATCTTCTTTGCTTTCTTCGTATACTTCCATGTAACCTTTGAATGTTACAATGGTGCCGCTGGTGGTAAAATCATATTTTCCGGAGCGGGTCAGAATAGTGGTCTGTTCCAGCTGAGCCGATGCCATCTGGCTTGCTACAAAGCGTTCCCAGATCAGCTTATACAGCTTGTACTGCTCATTGGTCAGATACTCTTTAATGGATTCCGGTGTTTTGTCTACATAGGTTGGACGGATTGCCTCGTGGGCATTCTGCGCATTGTTCTTGTTTTTGTAATCCTTCTGCGCTTTTGGCAGATACTGTTCACCGTAGCGTTCTTTGATAAAGTTCGCTGCGTCCGCTTTCGCCACATCAGCAATACGGGTAGAGTCGGTTCTCATATAGGTGATTAAACCTACCGCGCCGCCTTTTCCCAGTGAGATCCCTTCGTACAGCTGCTGGGCAACACGCATGGTTTTTTTCGCAGTGAAGTTCATTTTGCGATAGGCATCCTGCTGCAGACTGCTGGTAATAAAAGGAGCAGCCGGGTTTTTCGCTTTTTTCTGCACTTTTAAATCAGCTACTTCATACGAAGCGCCTTTCAGTTCATCCAGAATAACCTGCATTTCTGCTTCCGAACCGATTTCTGCTTTTTTGCCACTGATTTTGCTCAGTTTTGCATTCATTTTGCTGGAACCGGTAGATAAAGTGTTATCTAAAGTCCAGTATTCTTCCGGAATGAAGCTGTTGATTTCTTCTTCGCGTTCACAAATCATACGTACTGTTACCGACTGCACACGGCCGGCACTCAGACCTTTTTTCACTTTACGCCATAACAGCGGGCTCAGCTGATAACCGATAAAACGGTCCAGTACACGGCGAGCCTGCTGGGAATATACACGATTATATGCCAGCTGGCGAGGCTGTTTTACAGCAGTTTTTACTGCCTCTTTTGTAATTTCGTTAAATTCGATACGACACTTTTCTTCCGGATCGATTTTTAATGTTTCCATCAGAGTCCAGGCGATGGCTTCCCCTTCACGGTCCGGGTCCGACGCCAGAAGAACGCGATCCGCTTTGGATGCTGCTTTTTTCAGTTCTTTAATTTTATCGCCTTTCCCGCGAATGGTAATATATTTCACTTCAAAGTCATTTTCGACATCGATGCCGAACTGACTCTTCGGGAGATCGCGAACATGCCCCAGCGACGCAAGCACTTCATAATTCTTGCCAAGAAACTTCTCAATGGTCTTTGCTTTTGACGGGGATTCCACAATCACTAACGTTTTTCCCAAAACGAACACCTCACCCTATTCTGATATATTTTCTTCCAATCATCTGCTGCACAAGGCCATATAGCTCCAGCATGCTTAAAACAGGCATCAGCTGCGCTATCGGCATTCGGCACAGATACGCAAGTTCTTCTATGGTAATCGGTTCTGCTGTGATGCACTGCAGAACACGAGATTCTTCTTCATTTAATGAAACATCTAATGAAACAGCCGGCAGCGGCGTTTCTTCACTTTTATACTGATCTTCACGCGATTTTTTACTTTCACTGTTAGACACGGTTTTTACCGGTGCATTCATATCCAGCTCCGGAAACAGTGTCATCGGTTCATGGTTGTATTCCTCTAAAATATCATTTACCGAGGTCGTCAGTTTGGCGCCTTCCTGTAAAAAACGATGGGGCCCTGCCGATAACGGATTATGAATCTGACCGGGAACGGCAAATACATCTTTGCCCTGCTCCAGCGCCGTCTCGATTGTAATAAAGGCTCCGCTTTTCACGGCCGCCTGTACAATCACTACGCCGCGAGCCAGACCGCTTATAATGCGGTTTCGCTGTGGAAAATGCCATGCCAGAGGCTCACTCCCTAACGGAAACTCGCTGACAATACAGCCTCTCTCATGGGAAAGAATCGCTTCCGCCAGTGCTGTATTCTGTCTGGGATATACACGATCAATGCCGCAGCCTTGTACCGCAACTGTTCCGGCCGGCCCTTCCAGGGCACCTTCATGAGCTTTTGCATCAATGCCGCGGGCTAACCCGCTTATCACACAAACATCAGCCCGGCTTAAATCACGGCCAAGTTCCTGCGCAACACCGAGTCC
>JAFOFM010000027.1 GCA_017387265.1 Peptococcaceae bacterium
GGTGCAGGCACATGCTCTGCGCGCATGGGATACCAAAACTTCGTTCAAAGAACTGGTTCGTCAGGATGAAACCATTATGCAGTACATCACTGAAGAGGAACTGGATAACATCTTTGACTACGGTTACCACACTAAAAATGTGGACTATATTTTTAAACGCTGCGGTCTGATCGATTAATTGCCATCTGCTGGCGGTTAAAAACGGAGCAATGCAGACGTTGACGGGACTGGAAGTATAAAAATTCCATCAACGGTTACAGAATAGAGTAAGATAGTTATAAAAATCTAAAAAAACCAGGGGGATTCCAAAGTGTTTGATGACAGATTAGAAAAACTAAATGAAGAATGCGGTGTATTTGGTATTTATGCACCGGGGCGTTCTGTTGCCGATTTTATTTATATGGGTCTGTTCTCTTTACAGCACAGAGGGCAGGAAGCATGCGGGATTGCAATCAGCGAAGGCAATGCAATCAACTACCATAAACATCTGGGTATGGTAACCGAAGTGTTCAACCAGAATGTGCTGGCAGGCTTAAAAGGCCACATGGGCATTGGTCATGTACGTTATTCGGTAAAAGGTCAGGCTAAAACCCAGCAGAATGCGCAGCCTGTTGTAGCGCGCTATCAGCATGGGGAAATTGCAGTAGCACATAACGGCTGTCTGATTAACGGCGAAGAACTGCGTGCATCTTTAATGGAACGCGGTTTCCTGTTCCACACTGCAGTAGATGCGGAGCAGATTGTATCTTTAATTGCAAGCCATGGCCATGACGATATGGAAAATGCGCTGATGAAAACCATGATTGACCTGAAAGGGTCCTATTCTCTGGTTATCATGACAGAAGATAAATTATATGCAGTGCGCGACCCTCAGGGGAACCGTCCGCTGTGTATCGGGAAATTAGGCGAAGACGGCTATGTAGTAGCCTCCGAATCCTGTGCTCTGGATGCAATCGGGGCAAGTTTCCTGCGTGATGTGGCACCGGGTGAAATCGTAACCATCGATGAAAACGGTCTGCATTCTACTACAATGTTTACCGGTCACAAACAGGCACTGTGCGTGTTTGAATTTGTATATATCGCTCGTCCGGACAGTAACATTGACGGTATCAACGTAAACAAAGCACGTCGTCTGATGGGGAATGAGCTGGCAAAAGAAGCAAAACTGGATGTGGATGTTGTAATTTCCGTTCCGGACTCCGGTACCACTGCGGCTATCGGTTATGCGGAAGAAAGCGGTATTCCATTCACACAGGGTATTCTGAAAAACCGTTATACCGGCAGAAGCTTTATTCAGCCAACACAGGAAATGCGTGAGCTGATGGTAAAACTGAAACTGAATCCGATTCGTGATGCAATTGAAGGCAAACGCATTGCCGTTGTCGATGACTCCATCGTACGCGGCACCACAAGTCGCAAGCTGGTAAAAATGCTGCGGGAATACGGTGCAAAAGAAGTTCATATGCTGATTACCTGTCCGCCTGTAAAATATCCATGCTTCTACGGCGTTGACACTGGGGATCCAAATGAACTGATTGCAGCGAAAATGGATGTGGATGGCATCTGTGAATATATTGGCGCAGACAGCCTGCACTACATCAGCATGGAAGGTATTAACCGCGCAGTGGAATGGAGCGGCGTAAGCTTCTGTACCGCATGTGTAAGCGGCGAATATCCAATGGGTGTTCCATGTGAGCACTGCCAGAACAAATAAGCAGTAATTATAAACCGGAATATAACTTCCACTTCAACGGGGAAGCTATTATATAAAGCAATAGTAAATCAAATTTCAATACAAATGACAAAAGGAGATGAAGTCAAGTGGCAGAACAGAGTTTAACATACAGCGGTGCTGGTGTAGATATCACAAAAGGCAACGAAGCTGTAGAACTGTACAAACCGCTGGTAAAATCCACTTTCCGCAAAGAAGTTTGCACTGATTTAGGTGGTTTTGGCGGTCTGTTTGCAATCGACAAAGACAAATACGAAGAACCGATTTTAGTATCCGGTACAGATGGTGTAGGTACTAAACTGAAAATCGCGTTCGAAATGGACAAGCATGATACTATCGGTATCGATGCTGTTGCAATGTGCGTAAATGACGTACTGGTAAACGGTGCAGAGCCATTATTCTTCCTGGACTATCTGGCTGTAGGCAAATGCGAACCAGAACAGGTTGCGGCAGTAGTAGCTGGTATTGCTGAAGGGTGCCGTCAGTCCGGCTGTGCCTTAATCGGCGGTGAAACTGCAGAAATGCCTGGCTTCTATCCAGTAGGCGAATACGATGTAGCTGGTTTCACTGTAGGTATCGTAGACAAGAAAAAAATGATCGACGGCAGCAAAATCTGCGCTGGCGACGTTGTATTAGGTCTGCCTTCTACAGGTGTACACAGCAACGGTTTCTCCCTGGCTCGTAAAGTTCTGCTGGAACATGCAGGTCTGAAAATGGATCAGGAAATCGAAGCACTGGGTGCAAAACTGGGCGATGTAATTCTGACCCCAACCAAGATTTATGTAAAAACCATTCTGGAACTGATTGAAAAAGCAGAAATCAAAGGGATGGCTCATATCACAGGCGGCGGCCTGTTAGAAAATATTCCACGTGTACTGCCGGAAGGCTGCCAGGTTCAGCTGGATACCTCCAAATGGCCTATGCTGCCTATCTTCCAGTTAATTCAGGAAAAAGGCAATGTAGAAAAACGTGAAATGTACCGCACCTTTAACATGGGTATCGGTTTCGTTATCGTAGTAGATGCGGAAAACGCAGAAAAAGTAAAAGCAGCTTGTGCAGCAATGGAACAGCCTGTATATGAAATCGGTTCCGTTGTAGCTGGTGACAAAAAAGTTGTCATCGACCAGACCTGCGAATTATAAAAAATGAATGGGGCAAGGATTGTTGCAATGGGAGAATTTTTTGAATTCTGGCGGCAGTCCTTTTTCCTGTTTCTATCAACATGTAAAAAAATACGTAAAAATCGGTAAAGGGGGAGCATTATGGGAATTCGAATTGCCGTACTGGCATCGGGCCGCGGCTCCAATCTGCTGGCAATCATGGACTCCATTGCAGCTGGCAAAATTGACGGCGAAATCGCGGTGGTGCTCAGTGACAAGGCAGAGGCAAAAGCGCTGGATCATGCAAAAAATGCAGGTATTCCGGCATATCATGTAAATCCGAAAGCATATGAACAGAAAGCCGACTACGAGGCAGAACTCTTAAGACACATCAAAGAGGCAGACTGTCAGTTAATCTGTCTGGCAGGTTATATGCGCATTCTCAGTCCGTATTTTATCGGCAATGCGCCATGCCCTGTTATGAATATTCATCCGGCTCTGCTGCCAAGTTTTCCTGGCCTGCACGGTCAGCGTCAGGCGCTGGAATACGGCGTAAAAGTAGCAGGCTGTACGGTTCATTTTGTAGATGAAGGTATGGATAGCGGCGCTATCATCCTGCAGAAAACTGTTCCGGTACTGGATGATGATACCGAAGATACCTTATCGGCACGTATTCTGGTGCAGGAACATCAGGCATATTCCGAAGCCATTCAGTTATTCGCAAAAGGAAAACTGGAAGTATGCGGACGCATGGTAAAAGTGAAGGGAGAATAAGATCGTGAAAAGAGCATTAATTAGTGTATCTGATAAAACAGGTGTAGTAGAGTTCGCAAAAGAACTGACTGCGCTGGGCTATGAAATTGTATCCACTGGCGGTACCTCCAAAGCATTACAGGCTGCCGATGTTCCAGTAATCGGTATCTCTGATGTTACCGGTTTCCCTGAAATTCTGGAAGGCCGTGTAAAAACTCTGCATCCTGCAGTTCATGGCGGTATTCTGGCAAAAGGTACCGACGAACACATGGCTGTTCTGGCTGAGCACGAAATCAAACCAATCGATTTAGTAGTTGTTAACCTGTACCCATTCCAGGCAACTGTTGCAAAACCGGATGTAACTCTGGCAGATGCAATCGAAAACATTGATATCGGCGGTCCTACTATGGTTCGTTCCGCAGCGAAAAACCATGACCGTGTAGCTATCGTGGTAAATCCAGCCCGTTATGAAAGCATTATCGCGGAACTGAAAGAAGCTGGCGAACTGAGCCTGCAGACAAAACGTTTCCTGGCATTAGAAGCATTCCAGCACACTGCACAGTACGATGCTGCAATCAGCCATTACCTGACCGATGCGTTCGGTGCAGAACCATTAGCTGGTGAAATCGCATTCGGCGGTCAGAAAATTCAGGAACTGCGTTACGGCGAAAACCCACATCAGAAAGCAGCGTTCTATCGTTCCGGTATTCCTGTAAGCGGCACTGTTGCAAATGCAAAACAGCTGAACGGGAAAGAACTGTCCTACAACAACATTGTAGACGTAGACGCAGCATGGCAGCTGGTAAATGAATTTGCACAGCCTGCGACTGTTATTGTAAAACATACAAACCCATGCGGTACTGCTATCGGTGCAACACTGGAAGAAGCATACGCTCGCGCATATGCGGCTGACTCTGTATCCGCATTCGGCGGCATCATTGCAGTAAACCGTGTACTGAATAAAGCAACTGCAGAACAC
>JAFOFM010000028.1 GCA_017387265.1 Peptococcaceae bacterium
ATAATAAAGGAGCGATTCTAATGGCAATTCCAAGTATTTTCCCTACAGGCACCACCATTTACAATCCAGAAAAATGCTGGAACGGTTACACACTGTTCCACGAAATCGACAAAGGTGCTACTTTAATCGACATGAACGGTAACGTAGTACGCAGCTGGAAAGATTTCCAGGGTTTCCCTAACAAAATGCTGCCAGGCGGCTACATTCTGGGTTCTCTGGGCTGTCGTAAAGCAGAATACGGTTATCAGGACCAGTCCGACCTGACTCAGATTGACTGGGATGGCAACGTTGTATGGAGCTTCAACAAAAAAGAATACATTGAAGACAGCGAAAACGAAAAATACTGGCTGGCTCGTCAGCACCACGACTATCAGCGTGAAGGTAACCCGGTAGGTTACTATGTACCTGGTATGGAATGTAAAGTTGACGGTGGTAACACACTGATTCTGTGCCACGAAGACGTATACAACAAACGCATCTCCGACAAAAAACTGCTGGATGACTGCATTGTAGAAGTTGACTGGGAAGGCAACATCGTATGGAAATGGAATGTAAACGAACACTTCAGAGAATTAGATTTCGATGAATTCCAGAAAAGCGCGCTGTTCCGCAACCCTAACTATCATCCAATCGGCAAAGAAGGCCAGAGCGACTGGATGCACATCAACTCCATGAGCGTATTAGGTCCAAACAAATGGTACGACCAGGGTGACGAACGCTTCCATCCAGACAACATTATCTGGGACGCTCGTGAAGCAAACATCATGGCTATCATCAGCAAAAAAACCGGTAAAATCGTATGGTCCATGGGTCCTGATTTCACCAAAACTAAAGAATTAAGAAGAATTGGTCAGATTATCGGTCAGCATCACTGTCACATGATTCCAAAAGGTCTGCCTGGCGAAGGCAACATTCTGATTTTCGATAACGGCGGCTGGGCAGGTTACGGTGCACCTTGCAGAATGAGCAAAGACGGTACCAAAGTAGATATCCGTGACCATTCTCGCGTTCTGGAAATCGACCCAATTACACTGCGCGTTGTATGGGAATTCAAAGGCAAAGATATGGATACTGCACTGCCTATGGGCTTACTGTCTGACACCATTTTCTACAGCCAGCTGACAAGCTCCGCACAGAGACTGCCAAACGGCAATACCATGATTTGTGAAGGCTGCGGCATGCGTTTCCTGGAAGTAACCGCTGATAAAGAAGTGGTATGGGAATACGTATCTCCTCACAGAGATAAAGGGATTGACTTCACCTACCGTGCATACCGTTATCCATACAGCTATGTTCCACAGGTAGAAGCTCCAGTAGAAGTGCCAGTAGAAAAAATTGATATTCACACATTCCGTATGCCAGGTGCTGCAGAAGGTCTGTACACCGAAGATACCACTGTTTCTGTAGCTGGTACTTGGGGTTATACCAGAATGGATGAATGTGTAACAGAAGATTCTACAAGCGGCTCCGCTGATGCTGCTGCAGAAGAGCAGACAAAAGCTGACGACGAAGAAATTTACGATACATCCCGTATGGTATAAGTTTATATTGCAAGAATGTCCTTGCAGGGCATAAAAAAACCGCCTGTATATCAGGCGGTTTTTCTTTTTGTGTGAATTAATACAGCAGATGCTGATTGCGTTTATCGGAGATGATTTTTTCGATTTTTCGTTTCTGTTGTTTGTGTTTTTCCTCAATGTCGCGATACATCTGCCGGATAATCTCGATAGTCAGCTGAGCCGATTTGGGCAGTGTGTTGCGGGCCGAATAGGCAATGTAATTGGTAAGTGTCACGTCGGCATCGGCAAGCGGTACAGGGATAATCATTCCGGAGTTTACATATACATCGTCGTATGCCATCAGATGCGGCAGAACGGCAAAAGCCAGATCTTTCGCCACGGCTTTTTTGATGCTGGACCGGTCTGTAAAGCTGTAGTAATTGCTGCTGTATTCGGTGTCTATCTGCTGCACCGACTCGTAGCTTCCCATCAGTACATGGTCGTTAAAAAATGCCGGAACCGTGCCGCTTTCTGTTATCTCTTCAAATGTGACCGAAAGATTCTGCGCCAGCGGATGATTGCGATGCAGGAAGCAGTACATTTCGTCCTCGTATATCGGCTCGATGATAAGATTGTTTCTAGCGGCTTCCTGAAAAACCTGTTCCCGGGTACTTGGCGAAAAAGTGCCGATGGCCAGATCTGCCTGGCCGGAAACCAGTGTCGGAAGAACTTTTGTTGGCCGCAGCTCCATGATATTGACGTTAATCTGCGGATGATTTCTTTTAAGAAGCTGAATCAGATGAATCATCAGGGCGTTACAGAACACCGGCACAGCAGCCAGATTTAATGTGGTAACGGTTTCTTTATTCGGATCGGATAAATCTTTAATCAGCCCAAGCTGTTTTACCATCTCTTCAGCGATTTTAAAGAACTCCTCCCCTTTTTCGGTGAGTGCTACACCGGAAGCCGAGCGTTTAAAAATCTGAAAACCCAGTTCCTCTTCCAGGTTCTGAATAGCAGTGCTGAGCGAAGGCTGGGTAATATATAATTTTTTCGATGCTTTAGACATCGAC
>JAFOFM010000029.1 GCA_017387265.1 Peptococcaceae bacterium
AGGTCTGGCACTTCTGGTTTATCTGGGAGCAGCGTTATTGCACTGGCTTAAGGTGCTATATACAGAAGAAGAGCAGCAGCCCGATTATTACAGATTTTTGCGAAATAGCAGCATTGTAATCTGTGTATCGCAGGCGTTGTATTTAATTGTGGATTTATTCAACAATGTGCAGAAGCTGGAGGCGCAGGGGGTACTGGTAACAACATGGAAATATGTGCTGCTAAATAGTTATCCATTAATCGTGCCGATTGGTATCTTTGCACTGATATTGCATCGTTTATCGCAGTGTTCGCAAGAAAGCAGAAAAGTGCTGCGTGAGAAAGTGTCTGGAATCGGGATTCTTTTGTTCGCAGCGATTCCCGCTGTGATGCTGCTTGTGCAGTCTTTTTACTGGCCAAATCTGGTGGATACAGTTTATCTGGCGGATAAGGGAAAAGAAATTTTAATGAATATGCAGGGTCGATTTTTTGCCAGGGAGATGTCTATTTATATCTGTCTGGATGTATTTATGGATTTTGCGATAAGTGGATTTTTCTGGAGTAGAAAACGATAAAAATGAATTCTATAATGCTGGCTCTGGAGAATCAATAAATCCCCGTCGCTTGAACTTCTTAAAGCAGAAGCCGAAGGCAGCCTGTCGAAGGGTGCGAAGCATGCCGTTTTACGGCACTGTAGCCCTTGACAGTCTGTTTCGGTTCTGCTAAAAGAGATTCCGGCGACGGGGAATTTTTATAATCTCCAGAGCTTCGGGGATAGGGGTGGAACCCTAACAGAGTTTTAAGGTTATTGATGTTTTCAGAGGTTTTTTAGGTGTACGGATGTATGGTATGTATGTTTTTCTGTTATATTATCTGTAAATTTTAAATTTTCTATATTTACTCTGAAAAACTATACACATTATGCACGCTATATTGGTTGACATGAAAAAACAGCATCGAATGCAGCATGGATATAGCATAATCCAGCACATGATGACGAAATGACAGGATGACGGGATTATTCTATATCTTATCTTCAAATTATAAAATTTTTAGACTTATACTGGAGATAAGCAGTCATCTCGTCACTATTCCCATGGTTGAGCGAAATTTTCGTCATAAAGTCGTCATCGTTTCGTCATTGGAACGGGAAAGTCGTCATGTTGATGTGCAGATGATGAGAAAAAAACAAAGCCCGGACGGCCTTGGAGGCCTCCGGGCTTTTGTGCGTATAAGCGTATATTTTTGTGTTTAAGGCGCGTAATAATTGTAAAGGGCTACATGGTCATAAATGCATTTCCATCCGCTGAATGCGTTAATCGTAACAGCGATATACGGCGTGCTGCTGTCGGATACATAATAGCTCACTGCACAGTTACCGGATTCTTTTACAAAGCCGGTTTTTGCGCCCATAACGGTGCCGAGAGTTTCTTTATCTTCAATACGGCGCATAAACCAGTTGGAGATAGTAATCCCTTCGGGATGCTCCGGTGTAATCGCGGTGGTGTATACGCGGGTATTCAGCACTTCACGGCAGAAGTCGTTTTCCAGTGCGGCTTTCATAATCATGGCCATATCGTAGGCGGTGCAGTAATGGTTTGCATCATAAAGGCCTACGCAGTTGGTAAAATGCGCTGACCCGGAAAGGTCGAGCTCTTCCAGCTTCTGATTCATTAATGCGGCGAAATTTTCTTCAGAACCGGCGGTGTAGATTGCCAGCCCTAATGCGGCATCAGCACCGGAGGGCAGAATGGTGCCATAGAACAAATCACGTACTGGTACAGTCTCGCCTACTTCAAAGCCTACCACGCTGCAGTCGTGCTTAAAAGAATAATCGGTGATTTCCCGGGTAATGGTGAAGGTGTCATCCAGATTTTCAATCTGTTCTGCTGCTACTAAAATAGTCAGCACTTTAGTCATGGAGGCGGGGGAGACGATTTTATACGGGCTTTTTTCTGCTACGATGGTGTTATCCGCAGGATTGATCAAAATGGCATTGCTGCTGATGATATGGGTATCATCCAGTTGTGCGGTCATATCGGTTTCAGTGGCTACATAGCCCCGTTTAAAGGTCAGATCGCCAACCTGAATTTCCGGGCTCTGAAACAGAGCGCTGATACCGGTTTCTGTAGCAGGTTCGTCATGCAGAGCATTTATTATGGCCCCGCAGCCTTTTACGACAAGTAATACCAGAAGCGCAGCCAGTACAAGCATAATGAGAAGAACTTTACGCTTTGCCTGTTCGCGGCGACGCTGATATTCCCTGGCATCCCGCTGTTTTTTATAATATTGTGCCTGTTCTTCCGGACTGGAATATGGAGAACGTGGATTCATAGGTTCAGACTCCTGTCATTGTTTTTTGTCATTCCTGTTAATTGTACAATAACAAATGAAAAAAGAAAAGAGCAGGGTTGAGGAAAATTAATAGCATAGAACATAAAAATAACAGAATTTTGATAACTGCAAATTAACCATAATACATGCAGAAAGCCCGGCAGAGATAAACTCCGTCGGGCCTTCTGCGATTTTAAATTAATTTAGGGATAGCTTAGAACGGGAAAATACTCATACGGGCAATTTTTCCTTCATCATCGTATTTGGAGATGGTTGCCAGAACCGGAACAACGGTCTGTCCGTAGACAATCAGATAGCTGGCGCTGTTAGAATCATGATAGGAAACCCCGCGAATTTTGAACGGTCCGCCGTTAAAACCAAATTTATTATGATACATCATTTCAACTGCCATACGGCCTTCTAAGTGAATTACATCCAGCCCTGCACGAATAACCGAGGAATCGTGAAGAACGCCACGTTCACTGAACAGGTCTGCTAATGCTACATTATCGCCGTCTTTCATGCACTGAACAAAATTTTCAATCATACTCATAGTAATCTGCTCCTTTCACAGTTTAAAAAACTGTCCTATATTCCGTTAGAATCGTTCCGATCTCAGCAATGCGTCGATGCCGCCGTCTACAAATAATACAACACCATTGATACCGCTTGCCAGCTTGGATGACAGGAATACGATGGCATTAGCAATTTCAACCGCATCCAGGAATTCTCTCTGCCCGTAGCGGGTTGGAATTGGAATTAACAGTGCAGCGTCTTTCTGCGCCTCGGTCAGATTTTTTGTCATAGGGGTTGTGGTGTTGCCAGGAGCAACGGTATTAATACGCATACCATCTACAGCCCAGGATGCCGATACGCGGCGTACCCAGCGCGCCAGTGCATGTTTAGAGGAACTATAACAGGATGCAGACTGTTCTCTTGGAATATCCTGTGCAAAATCCATAACACGTTCTTCACTCATACCGCTTAAAAGCATATTTACCCAGTCAAGTCGTACGGTCATATTAGTGATAGAGTTGGAGGATGTGATAACACAGTTACCTTTTTTCTTTTTCAGGATTGGGCGCAGCCCTTCTGCCAGGCGAATGCTGGAGTAGTAGTTTAACGAAAAGATAACTCTTGGAGGAGCAGTAGGGCCTACACCTGCATTGCAGATCAGGCCGTCGATGCCGTCTGGATATTTGCCGATGACTGCAGAGATTGCGCTTTCACGACCTTCATGAGTCGAAAGATCCACGCAATAGTCTCCGTCTTTGTAGTCAATGTTGAATACTTCATGTCCCTGTTCCAGCAGCTGTTCACGAACAATTGCCCCAATCCCGGTAGTACCACCGGTAATAACGTAAATTCCCATCTTAGTCTTACCTCCGTTGTGTGATGAATTTTGTTGGTCGATCTCGATGGCATCATCGTAACAGCTTTTTTTGCAGGAAACAACCGTCTGGTGTTTATTTCTGGTATACATAATTATTTATAGTTTCTCACTGATGGACATTAAAGTGGACATTATGATGACATAAGTTTTAAATGATGGAAGCTGAAAGGCAGGCGAGAAGAGGGGTACACGCTTTTTAACGAACACTTGTTATAGTATGTACATTCACTTGTAGTTTATTGGAGTACAAGTGTATTTGCCTAAAAGAATTCTGGAAAAATCCAGTTTTTTTGATAGCAGATATAAAAGAAATATAAATAATGCCGGTATTATGAAAAAGAATAGCCAGAGCTATAAACAGTAAGAAAAACATAAAAACCCCGCTCTCCGAAAAGGAGAACGGGGTTAAAGAAATCTTAGAGATTATTCGTCGCGTAAGAATTCCATGAATGGTGTGCTGTATTTAGTCATACCATTGCAGATCAGTTCAACCAGACCACCGTAGTGAACGTTGAAACGATCTAATTCGTAGTGTTCGATGATAGAACGCATAGCACCTTTACAGTTGGAGCAAGGAGCGCAGATGTATTTAGGAACATCTGTGTTTTCCATCAGTTCAGGACCGAATGCTTCCAGAATCTGAGACAGTTTCTTTCTGTGTGCTACGTTGTCACGGAACGCTGGGAAGTTCATGGAGTTCATGATAGCAAAACCGGAACCGCCACCACAGCAGTAGTTGTTTACGCCGTGTTCTTTCATTTCGTAGTATGGCAGGCCCATGTTGCCGTAATGACCAGGTTTCATGATATATTTCAGAATATCACGCTGTGGTTTTACGATACCCATATGACGAACATAGTAACAGTGGTCATGCAGAACAACTGGGAAGTCGTTGCGGCTTGGATCAATTTTGTATGTGCCGGACAGTACCAGGTCGCGCATCAGAGGCAGGAAGCTCTGTACTG
>JAFOFM010000030.1 GCA_017387265.1 Peptococcaceae bacterium
GAGCGTCGATGTACACGCCCACCGGGAAAAACCGGAGCGCGGGGGAGACAATCGCTTCGCCGAATGCTTCCTGATTAAAAAAGTTGCCCCAGCGGCCAATCGCCTGGCCTAAAATAACGAAAGGCGCCATAATATCAACAAACTGCCAGAACGAAATGTTATAGTGTCTGCAGCCTAAAATAATGGCGATTACACCGCCAATCAGCCCGCCGTGAATGGCAAGTCCTCCATGCCAGATAGCTATAATCTCATGGGGATTCTGCGCGTAATACGGCCACTGAAAAATTACATAATAAGCACGGGCACCTAACACTGCGCCCACCACAATCATCATAAAAATTGTTAAAAAGTCATCTTCGTCAATACCTGCACGGCCCATCACCTTGCAGCCGCCTACAGCCGCAATGGTCATACCAATGGCAATTAACAGCCCGTACCAGCGAACCGTAATCGGCCCCAGCGTAAACGCAATCGGATCAATCATTCTGTGAAACCTCCCGGATACAGTTTTCAGATAATTGTACCATATCCCGCCCCCGATGTCTAATCAGCATTTAAATAGAGCAGCTATTTCTGCTGATTGCTATCATACATTTTATACAAATTAAAAACGGAACCCCTATCTGGAGTTCCGTTTGTATTTATTATGGAGTTTCTGATTAACCGCCCAGGTACGCTTTTTTAACTGCGTCGTTTTCTAACAGTTCAGCAGCGTTACCACTCAGTACGATTTTACCGGTTTCCAGTACATAACCGCGATGTGCGATGGACAGCGCCTGTTTTGCGTTCTGTTCTACCAGCAGAATGGTGATACCGTCATCGTTTAATTCTTTGATGATTTTAAAGATTTCTTTTACTAACAGTGGAGACAGACCCATAGATGGTTCGTCTAACAGCAGCATATCCGGATTTGCCATCATAGCACGGCCAATCGCCAGCATCTGCTGTTCACCGCCGGATAATGTACCTGCCAGCTGGCGTTTACGTTCTTCCAGACGTGGGAAGTGTTCAAATACATTCGCCAGGATTTTCTGGTTGCGCGCTTTATCTTTGGAGATGTATGCGCCCATTTCCAGGTTTTCCATAACGGTCATCTGAGAGAACACACGACGACCTTCCGGTACATGAGATAAACCGCATTCTACGATTTTATGCGCCGGTGTGGTCAGCAGATTGTGCTGCAGATAGGTTGCAGAACCGGATCTTGGTTTTAACAGACCGGAAATCGCGTGCAGAGTTGTGGTTTTACCAGCACCGTTAGCCCCTACCAGAGATACAATTTCCCCTTTGTTTACTTCCAGAGAAATATCTTTGATGGCATGAATCATGCCATAATATACGTTTAAATTATCGACTCTAAGCATGATTATCCTCCTATTCCCCCAGATAGCTGCGAATTACTTCCGGATTATTGATTACTTCCTGCGGTGTGCCTTTTGCAATGATTTTACCGTAGTTCAGAACGGCAATCCCTTCACAGATACCGGTTACAAACTGCATATCGTGTTCAATTAACAGAATCGCAATCTGGAAGGTATCGCGGATTTTACGAACGTTCTGCATCAGTTCTTCTGTTTCAGAAGGGTTCATACCAGCAGCTGGTTCGTCCAGTAATAACAGTTTTGGTTCGGTTGCCAGCGCACGAACAATTTCCAGACGACGCTGTGCACCGTATGGCAGGCTGCCTGCTTTATGGTCAGCCAGATGTGCCATATCGAAAATATTTAACAGTTCCAGTGCCCGTTCATGGGTGCGTTTTTCTTCCTGCCAGTATTTTGGCATACGCAGAATCCCTTCCAGAGTACTGTATTTTGTGTGATTATGCATCCCCAGTTTTACGTTTTCTTCTACAGTTAAAGAGGAGAACAGACGAATATTCTGGAAAGTGCGGGCAATCCCTGCTTTATTTACCTGAATCGCATTCATGCCGTGAGTATCCTTGCCATCTAACAGAATGGTACCATGAGTTGGCTGATACACTTTGGTTAACAGGTTGAATACGGTTGTTTTACCGGCACCGTTTGGACCGATTAAACCGGCGATTTCGGTACGGCCAACTGTGATATTAAAATCATCAACCGCTTTTAAGCCGCCGAATTCAATGCCTAAATGGGTTGCTTCCAGAACAGGAGTCTGACCCATGTCGCTTTCTTTCATGTATCCCTTGCTTGGGATTGGAACCATGTTACCCATTTACTTTTTCCCCCTTCCCGGAATTTCTTTTGAATTTCCCTGTGAAATTGCTGATTGCGTTTTTCAGGGTAGGGTTATTGGTAGCCAGCATCATAACAATCAGTACGATTGCGTATACCAGCATACGATATTCGGAGAATTCACGCAGTACTTCCGGCAGAACGGTTAATACAGTCGCTGCGATGATACTGCCGCGCATATTGCCTAAACCGCCTAATACTACGAATACCAGAACCAGAATAGAAGTATTGATATCAAATTTGCTTGCTACAACAGTGGAGAAGTTTGTTGCAAACAGTACACCTGCCATCCCTGCCATTGCTGCAGAAATTACAAATGCCATCAGTTTGTAGCTGGTTACATTGATACCAACGGACTGCGCTGCAATTTTGTTGTCACGCAGAGCCATAATCGCACGGCCGCTTTTGCTGTTAACCAGGTTAAAGATTACGATTAAGCAAACCATAATCAGTACAAAACCCATTGTAAAGGTTGCGATACGAGGAATCCCGGTTAAACCCATAGGACCATTCAGCAGCATTTTGCCGCCTTCCATTTCCAGTGTATTTTTAATCATGCAGAAATGTAAGCCGTTTGCATCCATCCCTACATACAGGTTGTTTACAATCCCTTTGATAATTTCACCAAACGCCAGTGTAACGATTGCCAGATAGTCACCGCTTAAACGCAGTACCGGCACCCCTACCAGAACACCTACCACTGCAGCAAAAAAACCGCCTACTGCCATAGCCAGAATCATAACTACTGCAGTATTTTCAATGGTCTGACCAAAATAGATTGCCGCAATAACACCACTGAACGCACCAACACTCATAAAGCCGGCATGACCCAGGCTCAGTTCGCCCAGTACACCAACAGTCAGGTTCAGAGAAATTGCCATTACAATATATGCACAGATTGGAACCAGCTGCCCTTTTAAGCTGCTGGAGATGCCGCCTGTACTTGCCATAGCCTGTACAACTACAAATGCAACGATAACCATCGCATAGGTAATAAAGTTGCTGCGAGTTGTTTTATTCATTGTTTTTAAATTCATGTCAAAACACCTCAGACTTTCTCGCTAACTTTTTTGCCTAACAGACCAGTTGGTTTAACCAGCAGCACTACAATCAGAACCGCAAATACGATTGCGTCGGATAACTGTGTTGTAATGTAAGCTTTAGCAAAAATTTCGATAATACCTAACAGAATCCCGCCGATTAATGCACCCGGGATAGAACCGATACCGCCGAATACTGCAGCAGTGAAGGCTTTAATACCAGGCATTGCCCCGGTGGTTGGCACCAGAGTCGGATATGCGGAACATAACAGTACACCCGCAACAGCTGCCAGTGCAGAACCGATTGCGAATGTCAGAGAAATTGTGGTATTTACGTTAATACCCATTAACTGTGCAGCACCTTTGTCTTCGGATACAGCACGCATTGCTTTCCCTGTTTTTGTTTTGTTAACGAAAGTTACCAGAGCCAGCATAATAATTACACAAACAATAATGGTAACGATTGTTACATAAGAAACAGACAGTGCGCCGTCAAACAGTTTCAGACCAGTCTGGCCATTGATTGTGCCAACAACAGACTGGAATACTTTCGGGCTGGATGTCCATAACAGCTGTGCCGAGTTCTGCAGAAAATAACTCATACCGATTGCAGTAATCAGTACAGCCAGAGCCGGAGCCTGACGCAGCGGTTTATACGCCAGTCTTTCAATAATAATACCCAGCATAGTACATACAACCATAGACAGCAGAACACCGGCCAGCGGCGGCATTCCGAACCGCATGGTTGCGAAGAAACAGATATACGCACCAACCATGATAACATCACCGTGTGCGAAGTTCAGCATTTTTGCAATCCCGTACACCATGGTATAACCAAGCGCAATGATTGCATAGATACTCCCTAAACTGATACCGCTGATCAGGTTGAAGAGAAACTCCATATCACTCACCTCATAATAAATATTGTGAACATACTGAAAAATACAGCATAACGTTAATTATAACAAGTGCAGTTCACAAATACAAGTGTGCACTGAAACACATAATAAAAATTATTTAACTTATTAACGTAAGTACTTCTTTTTCAAAATGTTTTATGTACAGAAAGACCGCCGCACAGGCGGCGGTCTGAACTTATGTGATTATTCCGGTCACACAGGTCTGTAAATTACATACCTACATATGCGCCGTTCTGGATTACCATACCTTTTGGATCTTTGCTTACCTGGCCGTTTTCACCCCATGTAGCGCCTTCACCGGTTAAACCGTCGAAGCTCATTGTGGTGAACTGTTCAACCATCAGAGCGTTCAGTTCTTCAGCGCTCATGTCTGGTGTAGCACCTGCAGCGGTGCAAGCCTGGTGCAGAGCGTAGATGCAGTCGTATGCGTCAGCAGCGAACTGGTTAGGAACTTCGCCGTATTTTTCCTGATATTTTGCTACGAAGTTTTTGGTCATTTCGTCTTCAGCGTCAGCGGAGAATGGTGTTAACAGCATTACGCCTTCAGCTAATGTTGTGTCAAAGCCTTCCAGTGTCAGGATACCGTCCATACCGTCTACGCCGAAGAATTTAGGAGCGTAGTCCATAGCGTTTGCCTGGTTCAGGATTAAGGAAGCAGCATCGTAGTACATTGGCAGGAACAGCAGGTCAGCGCCAGCGTTTTTAGCATCCTGCAGCTGTACGGAGAAGTCGTTCTGGCTGTCAGTTGTAAATGTTGTTTCAGAAACGATTTCCAGACCTAAAGCATCAGCTTCAGCTTTGAATGTTTCATAGATACCGGAAGAGTAAGCATCGTCGTTTTTGTAGATTACGCCGATTTTGGTGCCCAGCTGCTGGTCGCTGATGTATTTAGCGGAAGCAGAACCCTGGTTAGGGTCAGCGAAGCACATCTGGAATACGTTTGTTTTACCTTCTGTTACGCCTGTACCGGAAGCAGATGGTGTTAAACCAAAGATGCTGTCAGCAGCGTTCAGTTCGGATGTAGCAATACCTGGTGTTGTGGTTACAGAGTTCAGAGACAGCTGCATACCCCAGTCTTTTAATGCATTGTATGCGTTAACAGCTTTTTCAGCGTCGTGTGCGTCGTCTTCCATTTTCAGTTCGAACTGTACGCCGCCTAAAGCGTTAACTTCTTCTACAGCGATTTCAGCACCACGCTGTACAGCGATACCGTAAATGGATGCGCCACCTGTTAATGGACCTGTACCACCTACTTTAATTGCAGTAGCATCGCCAGCCTGATCTGCTGCGCCCTGGTCTGCATCGCCGCCACCGCAGCCGAATGTTGTCAGTGTCATAGCACCGATCAGAGCTGCTGCTAATACTTTTTTCAGTTTCATAGTAAAATTTCCCCCTCTAAAGAAATGTTTCGACTTTTCTGTACTATATCAGTTTTTGAAAAGTTCCTTGTATTATATGATACACATATTTCTTACTTTTGCAAGGGTTTTTTCATAGTTTTTTTGTTTTTTTCATAACAATACTGTATACAAAATCCAAACTCAAAAACATATTGTATTTTTTCACCGCAGTAATTTAACAAAACCGCTCTGTCAGGCTGTTTTTAAGACCTCGTCTATTACCTGCGAAAAACACTCCAGCGCATAATCTGCCTCCTCCTGCGTATTCAGGTCTGAGCCGATTTCCAGCAGCACAGCATGCGGATGCACCTGCTGGTTATAACGCCCCGTTTCTTTGATATGAATCCGTTCCCGCAAAAGACCTGGATACCTTTTTTCACAGCAGACCTCCAGCTTCCGTGCAAAAGCCAGATTTTCTTTCCAGGTTTCGTGATTCGCTCCGATTACCAGCATAATTCTGGCAGCTTTTTTACCGTTTATAACCGTTGTTGTCGGTTCTTTTGAGGTAAATCCCGCATCGCGATGAACATCAAACACCGCCTTTACATCCGGATGCAGCTGCAGAAGCTGTTTGACAGTCGCCAGCGAGTTCTGGTAAGACCGGTTCCAGTCAGGATAATCGTGCAGTGTTGTACTGTGCACGGTACGAATCCCGTATTTTCTCTGCAAAGATTCCTGCAAAACAGCAGCCGCCTGTACCACACCGCCATTCTGTCCGCTTACTTTGCTGACACCGTAACTCGGCAGATACGTCTCGGCATTATGTGTGTGATATAACAGTACCTGTACTTCTTCTGAAACTGTAACACCTTTTATTTTTTCAAAC
>JAFOFM010000031.1 GCA_017387265.1 Peptococcaceae bacterium
CTTGGTGCACTGTATAATGGCTTTTTAAATTACACCATTAACCTGGCACCGGAATTAAAACAGTGGCTGGGCTTAGAAGATAAACCATCCTATGTATGTATGCTGCTTGGCTATCCGGCAGTGAAATATACAAGCACGGCGCCTCGTAAAACGGCGGATGTAGTGTGGAGATAAGGGCCGATTGACCTTGTTTTCCGGATGTGTTATGATTAGCAGGAATCTGCAAATATGATTGAGGTGTATGTATGTTTATAGCTGTAAATACAGAGGGTATAATGATGCTGGCGACTGGTGTGTGCATCGGGATTCTGGTTTTAATCGGGATTCCGGCCGCAATCGGGCTGTGGCGGTTTATTAAGGAACTGATTCAGCAGACCAAGGATGCCCAGGCTTATCTGTATGAAATTATGGATGAAAAAAGGGCCGGTTTTTTTGCTAACTACCTAAAAGAAGAAATTGCTCTGCAGCAGGAAATCAGTACCATGGGTGCTGAGGTTTACCGTAAAGCGCAGCGTGCAAAACAGCTGAAAAAATATGCTCCTGCCGGTGTGCTGGCAGTGATTCTGTTTGTTCTGGCTGTTCTGCTGTATCCATGGACTCTGCAGGCATGGACAAAGCTGATGGTACAGATGGGTGTTATTAAAAATTTCTCTTTTGCCTGTCTGGCTTCGTCCATTATTCTGTTTTTATATTATATGTGCTGCAAAAAAAGAGAGCGCAAAAAATGGAAAGCCTGTTTTGCCGTTGTATGCATTGGTGTTCTGCATTTTGCAGGCCGTATGCTCGGGGTGCCGGTGCCAATTCCGGTAGAAGCAGTAATTCCGGTATTTCTTGCATTAGGTGCGTTCCATTATAACAAATGGAGCAAAAGCCTGAACGAAATGACAGAAATTCTGGAATATCGCCTGAACGAAAAACGTTATGCGAAAGATTCTCTGGTGAAAGATTACCTGGAACTGAAAGAACTGCGCAAACAGAGCGGCTATCCGGCAGGTATGATGAAGCATGATGATGAAGTGGATGAAATGCTGATCTATTTAAGCTGGCTGGAAGAATCCCGTGCAGGGAATATGAGCAGCCGTCTTGCGGAAAAAGTAAAATAGTGCGTGAAAGAAAAACCTTCTGTTCTGCGAAATGCAGAGCGGAAGGTTTTTTGTTTTGTTTGATGAAACCAAAGCAGAACCCGGTTTACTTATCATTTTCCTGCGGTTCGTCCCACAGGGTTAAGAATTTCTGCAGCGACGGACTTTCGTTGTCTTTGCGCCATACAGCCAGAATATCCTCCGTTTCGTTTTCGCCCAGCAGAGGCACAAATACCAGATTATCCACATCGGATAAACGGCGGATACAGGAGACAGGCAGAATAGAAATGCCTTCTTCAGCGGAAACCATCATCAGAATACTCTCAACGTCGCTGGAACGGAGCAGAATGTTCGGTGTGTAGCCGGCTTTCTGATACAGATGAAGAAAATATTCGTCCCCTAAAGAATCACCGGTACTGGATGGAGACATAAACAGATTGGTTTCGTTTTTTAAATCAGCTCGGGTGAGGCCGGTGTTCTGTGCCAGCGGATGGGAGGCATACATGGCCACAACCAGAGGCACCCGTTCCTGCAGCCGGTAATGAACCGATTCATCGTTACAGATGTTGGTACTGTCCCAGGTGAAAATAACATCGTATTCCCTGTCAATCAGCCCTTTTGCCAGAAGGTCGGTTTCACAGCGCTGACAGGTAATCAGCACGTTCGGGAATTCGTGATGAAACTGACGCAGTTTTGCGGTGAGGTCACTGTGCTCATAGCCGTTGGTATAACCGATACGCAGTGCACCGGTGATACCGGTAGATGCTTCTCTTGTCCGCTGAATGGCATGATCCAGTTTCATCAGAATCGCTCTGACTTCGCGCAGGAATACCGTGCCCATTGGTGTCAGGGAAATTGGCCTGGTTTTACGGTCAATAAGCTGTACCCCGATGGTTTCCTCCAGTTTCTGTACCTGCTGCGATACCCCGGTCTGCGTCAGATAATACTGTTCCGCTGCCTTGGAAAAACTGCGATGCTCCGCCACCGCCACAAAATATTTCAGCTGATTAATATGCATACCATCACCTCTATACTATCACTTTTACTAATAGTACTATCTAAAAACAGGATTTGCAATCATTTTATGAAATCACGGCATCAAACGGCCTGTATATATGGAAATGGTTACAGTTTACAAGCGTGTATTTACGATGCAAGATACGGCGTGATATACTGTGTATGCTATATAATTGTGTGAGGTGAGACCGCTGGACTTAGAAAAGTTTGCAGGAATGCTAATTGTTTTGGCACTTATCGTTGTGCCGTGTATTCCGGGACTATGGTTTATGTATCTGTTTCTGCGGAAACTGGTACAGCTTATAAAAGATATTGGTTCTGAGTATCTGGATGGGGAAAAACGAATTCCTTTCATAGCTGAATATTTTCAGGAACAGCTGGAAAAGCAGGACAGAATCCGGGAACTTGGGAAGACAGGCTATTTTATTCAGAAATTAAAACAGTTCTGGAAGGATTATAGCTTTTTCTTTTATGCGGCTGGCATGATTCTGTTAATGACGGTAATCATGTTTCGACGGGTTCTTGCCATTGTGCTGACATTGACAAGTAACGTGCCTTTGTCAGAGATTCTGACTGTTGTGGTTATGGCAGCGGAAATTCTGATACTGGTTTATTATATTCTATGTAAAACACATCGTGGAAAATGGAAAGCCGCTATTGCCCTTTTAGTTCTTGTGGCTGCAAAACTGCTATGGGCACTGGCACAGGGGGATTTCACCCTTTCTGTTGATGATGTTCTGATTCTGATGCTGTTTCTGGCGGTGCATCACTATCGAAAGTGGAAACAGGAACTGGTCTGTAACATAGAGGCCATGCATCAGAGACTTGATGAGGAGCAATATGCTGAAGATGATCTGATACAGATGTATCTTGCGTTAAAAAAGCAGCGGATGGACAGCAGAGAACGTGTTACGGTGTTTACAAGACTGC
>JAFOFM010000032.1 GCA_017387265.1 Peptococcaceae bacterium
GCCAGCTCTATCAGAATGTTCTGGAAGCAGTACAGGTTCTGGGCTTATCGCCGGAAATTCTGTATGTTACTGAGCCGAAAAAAACATCGCCCTATTATGCCGATCTGCCGGCCATCATCAAAGATGAGCGGGCTGTATCCCAGGGGAAACTCTGCAGCGTAGATGAAATCAAGGCGCTGCTGTAAAAATACTATAACAGAAACAGACGAATCACAAAAAGAGGTCGGGATTCCCGACCTCTTTTATTTTGCAGAAATATTCTATTTTCAGATTCTTGCCGCGATTTCCTGCGCCATTTCCATAGTGCCTACTACTTTGCTGGTTTCGTCGGCCAGGTCGGCTGTTTTAATGTTATCAGCCAGCACTTCGTTTACGGCTGTTTCAATTGCCCGCGCAGCGGCTTCATTTTTCGCTGAGAAGCGCAATAACATCGCCGCCGATAAAATGGTCGCAATTGGATTTGCGATGTTTTTACCGGCAATATCCGGCGCAGAGCCATGGGATGGTTCATACAGGCTGATTCTGCCGCCCAGGCTTGCCGATGGCAGCATTCCTAACGAACCGCCTAACGCAGCGGATTCGTCGCTTAAAATATCGCCAAACATGTTCTCGGTCACGATTACGTCAAACTGGGGAGGGTTCACAATCAGCTGCATAGCGGCATTGTCCACATATAAGTGATGCAGTTGACTTCCGGATATTCCGGAGCCATTTCGTTTACCACTTTGCGCCACAGTTTGGAGCTGTCCAGTACGTTGGCTTTGTCAATGGAATGCAGAATTTTACGGTCACGGTTTTTTGCCATTTCAAAGGCATCACGCACAATGCGCTCGATTTCCGGACGGCTGTAGGAAATGGTATCATACGCACTGTTTTCATCGTGGCCGCGTTCGCCAAAATAAGCACCGCCGGTCAGTTCACGGCAGATTACGATATCCAGCCCGTCTAACAGACCTTTTTTCCATACAACGCGGTCAGCCAGAAACTCATAATATTTAATCGGACGGATATTGCAGTAAAGCCCCAGCGATTTGCGAATCGCCAGCAGGCCTTTTTCCGGGCGCAGTTCTGCCGGTTCCACCGCATCATATTTTGGAGCACCTACAGAGCCCATTAAAATAGCATCGCAGCCTTCTACGATTTTCTGTGATTCCTCCGGATACGGATTGCCGTATACATCGTAGGCAGCACCGCCGAATAAGGCTTCCGCATATTCGATACCCAGATTGAATTTTTCGTCTACTTTATTTAATACGACCTGCGCAGCCTCTACAATCTCAGGACCGATGCCGTCGCCTTTTAATACTGCAATTTTCATTTTGCCTCCACCTTTGCTTTTACGTAGTTTAACAGATTGCCTGCGGTGATAATTTCCTGAATAAACGGCGGGAAGGTTTCGCCCTGGTATTCTTTCCCCTGGGTTAGGTTTTTAATAACGCCGTTTTCCACATCCACTTCCAGTTCGTCACCGGCATTGATTTCCGCAGCCGCTTCCGGGCTTGTGATAATCGGCAGACCGATGTTAATGGCATTGCGATAGAAAATACGCGCGAAGCTTTCTGCGATAACACAGCTTACACCGGATACTTTAATAGAGATTGGAGCGTGTTCACGGGAGCTGCCGCAGCCGAAGTTTTTCCCGGCTACCAGAATATCGCCGGCACTGATTACCTGGCTGAAATTCGGAATAGCATCTTCTAAGCAATGGGCTCTCATATTTTCATCGCTGGCATCGTTTAAATAACGAGCCGCAATAATTACGTCTGTGTCAATGTCGTTGCCGACTTTCCATACTTTGCCTTTATACATTATTCTGCCTCCTCTGGTGCACAAATACGTCCTGTAATTGCCGATGCCGCTGCGATAATCGGATTGCACAGGTATACTTCACTTTCCGGGTCACCCATACGGCCGATGAAGTTACGGTTGGTAGTAGCCAGAGCACGTTCCCCTTTGGCCAGAATCCCCATATAGCCGCCCAGACAAGGTCCGCAGGTTGGGGTACTTACCACGCCGCCGGCTTCCATAAAGATGTCAATCAGGCCTTCTTTCATACACTGACGATATACATCCGGTGTACCTGGAATAACAATCAGACGCAGATATGGCGCAACTTTTCTGCCTTTCAGGATTTTTGCAGCCGCCTGCATATCTTCGATACGGCCGTTGGTACAGGAACCGATAACAACCTGATCAATTTTTACTTCTCCGAAAGTGCCGATTTCTTTTGTGTTGCTTGGCAGATGCGGGAATGCTACCTGCGGCTTCAGAGTGGATAAATCCACAACAATTTCGCTTACGTATTCGGCATCCTCATCGCTGAAATATTCTACAGCTTCTCTCTGGAAGCGGCCATTTACATATTCACGGGTGATATCATCCACAGCGAAGATACCGTTTTTTGCGCCGGCTTCAATCGCCATATTGCAGATGGTTAAGCGACTGTCCATACTCAGATACTGCACGCCGTCTCCAACGAATTCTAAAGATTTGTATAACGCACCATCTACGCCGATCTGGCCAATGATATATAAAATTACGTCTTTCCCGCTGATCCATGGATTTACCGGTTTGCCGGTTACAATAACCTTAATAGCTTCCGGCACACGCAGCCAGGTTTCCCCGCTGATCATTGCAGCTGCAATATCGGTACTGCCCATACCGGTTGCAAAAGCACCCAGTGCCCCATAAGTACAGGTGTGGGAATCGGCACCGATAATCAGATCGCCAGGGCCTACAATCCCCTGTTCCGGCAGCAGACAGTGTTCAATACCCATTTTGCCTACTTCGTAATAGTGTTTAATATTTTTTTCTCTGGAGAAATCACGGATTACTTTGCACTGTTCCGCCGATTTAATATCTTTGGTTGGAGAAAAATGGTCCGGAATAATGGCAATTTTATCTTTATCAAAAACATCTGTGATTCCTACTTTTTTCATCTCACGAATCGCTACCGGACCCGTAATATCATTGCTCAGCACAATATCGGTTTTAGCTGTAATCAGCTGACCGGCTTTTACTTCCGGCAGACCCGCATGCGCTGCCAGAATTTTCTGTGTAATGGTCATTCCCATTTGTAACATCATCCCTTCTGTTCTAATAAAAAAATCCCTTTCATCTCACAGAGACGAAAAGGATTCCGCGTTACCA
>JAFOFM010000033.1 GCA_017387265.1 Peptococcaceae bacterium
GTCGAGGCGGTATGGATCTGGCGGAATATATTTTAATTTCTGCCATCGTGGCGCTTGTAAGTATGCTGGCAGAGCTTTACTCGAAAAACGGGATGGATACGATAATCTGTCCGGTTTGCGCGATGTTTGCACTGCTTTTTATGCTGTATGTAACAGGAGGGCTGGTATGAGTCATAAAAAATCAGGAAGCCGTACACTGATGTGGTCTGTGATTATGTCCTCTCCCGGGCCTCTGGTCATAGGGCTTGGGCTTCTTGTGGGGCAGAGTTCCACACAGATTGCAGATTTTGTACGCAGAAGTTCGGAATTGCTGGCCATTATTATGGCGTATGTGGTGTATCAGATCTGCAGTAAAGATGATGTGTGTGATACGGCGCGCAGAGAAAAGCTGGAGCGGATCTCCAATCTGTTTGTTGGTGCAATGATGTGCCTTGGCGGTTCGGTTATGATGCTGCTCGCTTTTTTATCCGAGCCGGGCGATAAAGGCAATGTTATTCCCGGGCTTACCATTGCGATTTTAGGTGTAATTGCCAATACAATTTTCTGGCGAAAATACACCAGGCTTAACAAAGCAGAGCCCAATGCGATTCTGGCTGTGCAGGCCCGCTTATATCGGGCGAAAAGTCTGGTGGATATCTGCGTTACTATTGCATTGTTATCTATTGTGTTTATACCGCAGAGCCTGGTGTCTTATTATATTGATATCGTTGGTTCGGTTATTGTAGCCGGTTATCTGATTTACTGCGGCGCAAAAACAATCCGGGAAAGAATGTTGCAGCCATAACACATAAATGGTAATACAGATACAAAATTGATCGATACAGAGAGGGATGGTTATGCAGACATACTTTTACTATACAAAGCTGAATAAAACACAGCAGGCGGTTTATTACGCGATGCTGGAAGGGCTGCAGTCACATGCCGCCTCTTTTTCGGTACCGAGGCTTTCCGATAAAGAACTGATGGAGATTCATTTTTTACTGCGACTGGATCATCCGGAGATTTTTTATTCCGAGGGGATTACATGGCGTTATTATGAACAGGCATCCAGTGTGGAAGTAGTACCGAAGTATCTGTTTGATAAAAAGAAAATCAAAATGCACGAGCAGGCCATGACTGCAAGGGTGGAAAAACTAACACGGCCGGCGATAAAGCTGAGTGAAACCGAAAAGCTTCAGTATGTGCATGATTTTATCTGCAGCAATGTAACATACGATAAATTAAAAAAACAGTATTCGCATGAGATTATCGGCCCGTTAGGGCAGGGTGTCGGTGTGTGCGAGGGTATTGCAAAAACCGTTAAAATACTTTGTGATGCGCTTGATATCTGGTGTGTGGTGGCAATTGGTGAAGCAAATCGGGAGAAGGAGATTAAATATCGGCATGCCTGGAATATTGTGCGGGTTAGCGGGCAGTATTATCATTTAGATGTCACTTTTGATAATTCTCTGAGCCGGGAGGCAACCATCCGCTACGACTATTTTCTGCTGGACGATACACGATTTTTCCGGGATCATGAGCCTCTTGTATGGCCGGTACCGGCATGTAAGGATGGAGATAATTTTTATTATCGGCAGAAAAAACTCTCGTTTACCAAAATGGAGGATGTGCAGAAACGTGCTCAGCAGGCAGTGAAAAAAGGAAAACCTCTGATTTTTCACTGGCGTGGAGGCGGTTTATCGAAAGACGTTTTTCAGGAACTGATGCAGGCGGTTGAGCAGGAGGCATCAAAAAAGGATCTGCACAGCAAGGTATCAGTAAATGTGCCGCAGGCAGTGTTTTATATTACTTTTCAGAGTAATGCTTCTATGCAGGAGATTATTGAGGAACATGTGGAGGCTGATGGTGAAGTGGTAAGTGAGGAACCACTGTCGGAATAGAACCGAATCATAAGGTTTCACAAGTAAATTCAGACAGAATCTGTTAAAAAAAGAAAGAGGGCTCCCTTTCGGGAATAGCCCTCTTTTTGTTTTATAAAGCTGCTTATTTATGTTCCCGATACCAGCGATGACGGCATTCAGCATTTACCAGTTTCTCGAATGCATAAAACTGTTCATCACCAACTTCTTCACGAATGCGGGTTACAGTAGCACCAAGATACATGCCTTCTTTGCGTGCCTCAACATTTGCCAGGCTTTCGCAGCATTCTGCCAGCTGTTCGTCGGTTAAACTATGCAGTAAGGTTTCTAACGATTTCATTATCATCACGGCTCCTTTATAGATGGTGTCATGGAATGGTGTTTCCTACTGTTATTATACCCGCAATATAAATGTTTGAAAAGTCATAACCGGGGATATCCATTGGAGAAGGCAAAAAACAGAAAACCGTATACACAAGGCTGTGCATACGGTTTTATCATAAAGAGGGGGAGAAAAAGAAAAACAAATAATTATCATGCAGAGTAGCATGCATTGCGATTCTGCAATCTGTTTAGTGAGCCAGCTTTTTGCGGCCCACTTTTAACACCATCTGTGCGACAGCGTTTTTTTCCTGATCATTGGCTGATTCCCACATTTCTTTCATTAATGCTTCTTCCGGGGAATCCGGTTTTACGAACTGACCCATCAGGTTGCCTACGCTTACCATGCCTTTTACCATCATTTCCTCGGTCACTCCGTGTTTTTCACCATCTTCAATAACACGAGCCAGTGCCTGTGGAAACTGAGCTGGTTCACTGGTCTGGCTGCTGGAATGTTTTCCAAACATGCTGATCACCTCCTGCTGAAGGTAGTATAGCCTTTGATGAGAGCAGTTATACATTCGGATGTTCTGATTATTGTATACATGTGATGTATACACAGCTTTTGCAGGAAAAAGACTAGGCAGCGCCTGAAAAATATAGTAGAATATTATGATATATCGGCTGTTTATATAGCTGATAAGCTGATAACATATCAGACAATAACAGGATGAACATTCAGGAATAAAATCCGTGAATAAGATAATACAAAATGCTGGAGGCGTTTATTTATGAATTATATCAGTACCAGAAATAACTGCGAACCTGTGAGCGCAGCATCGGCAATTGCACAGGGTATGGTTCCTGCGGGCGGTTTATTTGTACCGCAGAGTATTCCTGCATTGAGCACAGAAGAAATTGCATCGATGGCAGGCAAGTCCTATCAGGAAATTGCAAGATGGATTCTGGGTAAATATCTGACTGATTATACCGCAGAGGATATTGCAGATTGCGTAGCAGGTGCATACAATACTAATTTTGATACAGCGGAAATTGCTCCACTGGTGAAATTAAACGATAACGAATATATTCTGGAGTTATGGCATGGTCCGACTGCAGCGTTTAAAGATATGGCACTGCAGCTGACACCACGTCTGTTAGTAAAAGCAATCGAAAAACTGGATCTGAAACAGGAAGTTATTATTCTGGTGGCGACTTCCGGTGATACCGGGAAAGCGGCTCTGGAAGGCTTTAAAAATGTGAAAGGCACCAGAATCATTGTATTCTATCCTGCTCACGGGGTAAGCCGCGTACAGGAACTGCAGATGGTTACTACCGATGGTGATAATACCTATGTCGTAGGGGTAGAAGGCAACTTCGACGATTGCCAGAGTGCAGTGAAAGAGATTTTTGCAGATCAGGCATTAAAAGAAACCATGGCGCAGAACGGTTATCAGTTCTCTTCTGCAAACTCTATCAACTGGGGTCGTCTGCTGCCGCAGATTGTATATTATTTTGCCGCATATTTAAATCTGGTTAACCAGAAGGCTGTTTCTTATGGCGATAAAGTGGATTTTGTTGTTCCAACCGGAAACTTCGGGAATATTCTGGCAGCGTGGTATGCTGGTCAGATGGGTCTGCCTGTTGGCAAACTGGTTTGTGCATCCAACAAAAACCGCATTTTAACAGACTTCTTTGCAACTGGTGTATATGATCGCCGCAGAGATTTCTTCCAGACAAACAGCCCGTCTATGGACATTCTGATTTCCAGCAACCTGGAACGTTTCCTGTTTGCTATGACCGGGAATAACGGGGATAAAGTGGCACAGTGGATGGATGCACTGAAACAGGACGGCATCTTTACCGTAGATGCAGAAACAAAAGCAAATATTGATAAATTCGTGGTAGGCGGTGCTGCTGATGAATCGGAAACACTGGCGATGATTAAACAGTGTTATACAGATCACAATTATGTGCTGGATACCCATACAGCAGTTGCTTTAAAAGTGAGCAGAGAACAGCAGAGCGGCAATGTAGCAGTGATTGACTCTACTGCTCATCCATGTAAATTCGTATCCAGCGTACTGGCAGCGTTAAATGGCGAAGCAAGTCAGGCAAGCGAACTGGAGCAGCTGGAAGAACTGGTTCAAAAAACCGGTATTGCACAGCACAGCGGTTTACAGGATTTAGACAAAAAAGAAGTGCGTCACAGCATGGTATGTGAAAAAGAAGGCATCAGCGCTGCAGTTCAGCAGATTCTGGGGCTGTAAGGAGTGTGTAACATGGCAGATGGAATTATTCGTGCATTAGCATATGATGGACAGGTTCGTGTATCCGCGGTAATTTGTACAGAAGCAGTGGAAACAGCACGGAAATGTCATGATGCTTTCCCGACTGCAATTGCGGCTCTGGGAAGAACTATGGCGAGCACACTTCTCTTATCCTGGGGCTTAAAAGGCGAAGGACATATCACACTGCGTATTTTTGGCGATGGTCCTTTAGGCGGTATCATTGTAACTGGTGATGCCGACGGGAATGTAAAAGGTTATGTACAGGAACCACAGACCCATTTACCGTTAAATGCAAAAGGAAAACTGGATGTTGGCGGTGCAATCGGGGAAGGCGATTTATATATCTCAAAAGATATCGGGCTGAAAGAGCCATATACCGGCAGTGTTCCTCTGGTAACCGGTGAAATCGGCGATGATGTTGCAAGTTACCTGATGACTTCGGAGCAGACTCCATCGGTTGTATCGGTAGGGGTGCTGGTAAATCCGGATTATTCGGTAGCTGCAGCCGGCGGTATTATTCTGCAGGCTATGCCGAATTGTGATGAGGCAGTACTGATTGATTTAGAAGAAAAACTGCAGGGTGTTCGCGCAGTGAGCAGCTTAATCAATGAAGGTGCTTCTGTGGAGGATATCATTCAGAATTATCTGCCTGGTGTAGAAGTACAGTTCCTTGAAAATTATCCGGTACAGTGGAAATGCAACTGCAGCCGGGAACGTATCGGTGGTTTATTAAAAACTATCGGTGTTGCTGAACTGCAGGATATGATTGAACGGGACGGTGAAACAGAAGTGACCTGTCATTTCTGCAGTACCCGGTATCATTTTGATAAAGCAGAGCTGGAAGAACTTCTGGCCAGCATGAAAGAGGATCTGAAACAGCTGTAATATATTTTACAGCATCTGATTTGTAGAAATATAACGAAAAACAAAGGATGTGAGGTTTGTGGATTATCAGGCTTGTCTGGAGTATGTAAGCCGGAATTGTACACGCAATATACCGGGCGGATTCGAACGTACAAAACGGCTGGCGGAACTTGCCGGTAGTCCGCAGGAAACCTTGCAGATAATTCATATTGCAGGAACCAACGGGAAAGGTTCCACTGCCTCTGCGATAGCATCGGTGCTGCAGCAGGCGGGTTATCGGACAGGGCTTTTTACATCTCCTCATCTGGAATGTTATGAGGAGCGTATCCGTATCAATGGGGAGCTGATTTCCCGGGAAGCCTTTGCAGAAATTTTTACCTGGCTCATTGAACAGGCCGTTCCGGTTCTGCTTGAAGAAGGAATGCATCATCCGGGAGAGTTTGAATTATTAACGGCAGCCGGATGGATCTATTTTAAAGACAAAACTGATTTTGTAATATCGGAAGTCGGTCTTGGCGGAACGCTGGATCCGACAAATGTTATTACGAAACCGGTACTCACTGTTATTACACCGGTCAGTCTGGATCACTGTCAGATTCTCGGCAATACGGTTTCGGAGATTGCGCGAGAAAAAGCCGGGATTTTAAAACCTGAGGTACCGCTTGTTTTAGCACCACAGCATCCTGATGCCTGTGCAGCAATCTGTGAAAGGGCTGATAACCTGCATGTGCCGGTAACGGTTCTGCAGGAATCGGAAATTCAGAAACAGCCGCTAAAAACAGCAATGCAGGGCAGTTATCAGCAGATGAACTGTCATACAGCGCTGGCTGCTGTAAAAAATCTCAGGGCGCGTGGCTATCTCCATATCACGGATGAACAGATAAAAAAAGGTTTGGAAACTGCATTCTGGCCTGGGAGGATGGAATATCTGGATTTAGGTGAGAACCGATCCATTCTTCTGGATGGTGCGCATAATCCGGCAGGAATTTCAGCACTGACAGAGAATCTGCGAATGCTTTATGCGGAAAAAGAACTGATTTTATTTTTATCCATTCTGGACGATAAAGAGCAGTTTCAGATGCTGAAGGAAATTCTTCCTTACGCATCAGCAGTTGTATTGACACATCCTGCCTATAATAGCCGGGCTCAGAACTGGAAAGCATTACAGGAATGGGTAACGGAACTGGTGCCGGATTGTCCATGCCGTATGTATGACGATTATCAGGAAGGATTAAAGCAGGAAATGGCTGCGTTACAGCCCGGGCAGATGCTTTGCATCACCGGCTCGCTGTATCTGTTAGGCGACTGCCGTAAACTTCTGCATGCATATCTGTAAAAACAGAATACGGGAAAGATCTTTCGTGTTTGCGAAAGGTCTTTTTTTTATGTTTCTGAATATGTATAAATCAATATAAACAAGCAGAAAGAAAGGGGGAGGACTATGCGCGGCAGTGACAGGTTACAGAGAAGCACAGCGGTCATTCTTTCGTTAATATTCATGTTTGTATTTGTACAGAGTGCCGGCAGTTATTTTATCGGGATATTGAGTCAATATCATGAACCGGAAGCGGATATGCCTGTGGAGGAGGAAATTGTAAAGCAGATGGTTTTGCAGCTTAATCCAGTTGAATTTTATACTTTACAGATTGGTTCTTTTGAAACAGCAGAAGAAGGACAGGCCTATATAAATCAGCTTGCAAAAATGGGATACCGGGTGACGGTCTCTGCTGGTCCGCCCTATCAGGTATGGCTTGGCTGCATGGGGTGCAAACCGGCTCTAGAAAGTTTTCCGGAGGAACTGCGGCATATCGCTGCGGATTGTTTTGTCCAGAAACGAATCTTAAATGAGATGTCGTGGAAATTTGCGGCATCTGATAATCGGCAGATAGAACAGATTGCAGCGCTTATGAGCAGTTACGATGTTGTTTTACAGCATTCTCTGAAGATGTTTCAGGATTTTCGGTATGATGCATGCAGCGAGGATAACTGGGCCGATATGGTGCTGCAGCTTACAGAAGAACTGAGTCTTTTAGAAGATTCTGCCGGGCAGATTTTATATGAAAATACGGATGCATTCCAGAAAGAAGGCATCGCAGAGTTGATGGACAAAACGGTCTGTTATAGAGAAAGTCTGGGCCGTATGCAGAAAACAAAAAC
>JAFOFM010000034.1 GCA_017387265.1 Peptococcaceae bacterium
AGAAAGATGGCTACAAATATCTGAAAGCAAAAGAGCGAGGTACAACAGAAACCTTTGTGGCACATAATCTGGAAGGCGATGAGTTGGAAGTCCAGGTATCAAATGTACAGGATATCCGTACAGAAAATCATGTGGATGATATGGGATATGAATGGCAGTGTGTTGTATTCAGCTGTTACCCGGGAGCGAAACTGACTGTGGTGGATGCTGGAGAATATGAAAACGGGCAGGCACAATGGGGAATAGAACGGATAAGTGAAGACAAATTATATACATGGGAAGAAAGTCGAATCCGTCTTTATAATAATATGGAACCGGTTTTTCTCACGAATGATATGCAGGGCATCTTTCATCTGGAAGGAATGACATATGTACTGAAATTTGAATATATATAAAAACAAAACGCTCCGAAATTATTCGGAGCGTTTGTTGTATGATTATTTATCTGCAATGATACGCATAGCAGGAGCGTTTACACCGGCTTCGCCTAAGGCTTCGGTGATACTCTGGGTCAGTTCAAAATAAACATCCCAGTAATCTTCATTTTTGCACCATGCACGGGCAGAGAACTGCATCGCCTCATTGGTGCCGCCGGTTACATATACGATTGGTGCAGGGTCATCCAATGTTTTTGGATGAGCGGTTAATACGTTCATTGCAATGTTCTGAATGCTGGATGGTTTTTCAGTTTTCGCACAGCCGAAATTGATATCCACACGGCGTGTTTCTTCGGTAGAATAATCAACAACGTTTGCATTCATTAAGGTGCCGTTTGGAATAGTAATGCGGCAGTTATCTACGGTAATCAGTACGGTATAGAATAAGGTTACTTCTTTTACAGTACCGGATACACCTGCAGCGTCTACATAATCCCCTACGCGGAATGGTTTAAAAATTACCAGCATAATGCCGCCGGCAAGATTGGATAAGGCGCCCTGCAGGGCAAGACCTACAGCCACCCCGGCCGATGCAATAACGGTAATAACCGAGGCCATAGGCACGCCCATAATATTAATAATGGTAACCGCCAGAACAACATACAGAGCGCCTTTTGCTGCGCTTATTGTAAAGGTGCGAACGGCGCCATCCAGAGTATCCATAATCGGATTTCTTTCTAAAATAGTCATAACTTTGCCGATTAACATCTTCCCAATCAGGAAAACGATAATGGCCAGCAGCAGTTTGGAACCAACATCGGTGCATACTTCAATAATCTGATTCAGAAAAGTTTCCATATAAAAACATCCTCTCTATAAAGTTTTATACAATCATTTTAACATGGATGCTATATGCAGACAATAAAAACCGGTACAGCATTTCGTGTACCGGTTCGTTATAATCTGTTTATTCTGCTGTCTGTTTTGGCATATATTTGTCCAGCATTTTACATGCTTTTTCCCGCTGGCCTTTTAACGAGATGTGCAGCACCAGTTTTTTTGCTGTATCGTCCAGCGTTTTCAGTACAATTGTACTTTCTGTCTGTTTATAAGCCTGAACATGTTCCATTAAAACGATGGCATCGTCGCCTTTGGCACGTTCCAGAAAAATACCTTTATCAGCAATTAAAATAGCGACAGGATCTTTTTCGTCGATGCCTTTATGCCCGGAACATTTACCGAAGCAAAGATATGAATCGCGTGAGGTTTTCTTTTTTAATGCTTTATATTCGCTTTTTTCGTAAAACATAAAAACCTCCTGGATTTTAATAAGTTAAGATTTAAAAACCATCTTCGGTTACCAAAATCATATGTTCCCACTGGGCCGAATCTTTTCCATCGATAGTGTAAGCAGTCCAGCCGTTTTTCTCATCGATGAATAAGTCAGAATCGCCAGCATTAATCATTGGTTCGATGGTGAAGGTCATACCAGGTACTAACAGGCAGCCGGTACCTCGTTTGCCCACGTGAGCTACAAATGGTTCTTCGTGGAATTCTACACCGCAGCCGTGGCCGCCAAATTTGGTAACGACCGAACATCCATTGGCTTCTGCACATTCCTGTACTGCAGCGCCGATATCACCCATCCATCCCCATGGACGAACCGCTGCGAGACCTGCATCTAAACATTCTTTTGCAACTTCCACCAGACGTTTGCGTTCAGGCGAAACATCACCAATTAAAAACATACGGGATGCATCGGAGTAAAAGCCGTTGTAAATGGTAGATACGTCTACGTTTACAATATCGCCTTCTTTTAAAATAATATCCGGCGATGGAATGCCGTGGCATACCTCATTATTGATAGAGGTGCATACACTTTTCGGGAAGCCTTCGTAATTTAATGGAGCTGGAATTGCACCGTGTGCTACAGTGAAATCATGTACCAGCGTGTTGATTTCTTCGGTAGTCATACCAACACGAATGTTAGCCGCTACATGATCCAGTACAGCGGTATTAATAGCCGCACTTGCACGAATCCCTTCCAGTTCTTTAATGGTACGGATTACATCAAAATCCGGAACTTCAGCACCTTTTAATGCCAGGGTAGCTACTTTAGAGTCATTTACAAGATGACATTTTTTATATTTCTGACCGCTGCCGCACCAGCATGGGTCATTACGTCCAATACTCATGGATAATCTCAGTCCTTTAATATAAATTTGAATCAGCTATGCTGCGTTCTCGCAACTAGTATATTATACAATAAAAACAGCAAACCCGCCATAGAATTATAGGATTCTCTAACGGGTTTTTAAAATCGGTACTCTATTTCCCGGGAAATAAACATAGAAACCAGCGGAAAATAATAATGTTTTCGTGAAATATTTTTTAACCGGCAGCGGGCTTCGTTGTGAAAATGGAGAAAGCGTCTTATACTGTACTTGTACGCATATACACCTCTTTGTAATGAAACTCAAGAAAAGCAACAAAAAAATGAGGAGATTCTTCGGAATCTCCTCATTTTTTATGTGAATCTTATTTTTTTACAATACTTACGATGTAGCCCAGAATTCCGCCGATGATTGCCGGAACTACCCAGCCAAGGCTCAGATTATATAATGGAACCATCTGCAGGATGTTACTCATTGCAGTAACATCAATGCCGTAGGTAGCGCATAAAGCTTCTAAACCATTAGGGATACTGATTAACGCAGAGCCGATTAAAATCCCGGCATAAATTGGCTGACGGCCTTTGAACCATTTATCAAAGAAACCGGAGATAACCAGTGCCATTAATACCGGATATACCATTAACAGACCTGGTACGGTAATACTTAACAGCTGTGTTAAGCCAACGTTGCTCACAACGAAACTGAACAGAACCACTGCGATGATGATATGGTTGTATTCCAGTTTTGTAAAGTGGTCGCTGAAATATTCCCCGCAGGCGGTTGTTAAGCCAATCGCAGTTGTCAGGCAGGCAAATAATACAGCCACACCCAGAATCAGCATACCGGCAGTGCCAAACATGTGTTTAGAAACAGCACTTAACAGCTGACCGCCGTTTGTGAATTCGCCCAGAGGGCCTGCAGTAGCACCTACAAATGCCAGAATACCATAAACAACTGCTAAACCAATAGCTGCAAACAGCCCGGCCAGCATGGTGTATTTGATAATATTTTTTTCCTGTCTGATACCCATTGCTTCAACGTTCTGGATAACAATCAGAGCAAAAATACCGGCTGCCAGAGCGTCCATAGCGGCATAACCTTCTACCATACCTTTAAAGAATGCGATGGTGTTGTAATCGCCAACCGGTTCTCCCAGAGGACCAATCGGGTTGATAACAGCGGTTAAACCGATAATAAAAATTGCAATTAACAGAACTGGTGTTAATACTTTCCCTACAATTGCAACGATTCTGCTTGGGTTTGCAGATAAAAAGTAAACTGCTGTGAAGAAGACTGCTGTAAAGATTACAGAAAAGATTAACGGATTTGTATCGGCACCCAGAAATGGAGTTACGACCATTTCAAAAGATACGCTGCCGGTACGTGGAATCGCAAATAATGGACCGATTAACAGATAGATTAAAATGATAAAGAATCTGCCGAATTTTTTACCGGCACGCCCTGCCATAGTATCCAGCGAGCGATTTGCAAATACAACGGCTGCGATTGCTAAAAGCGGCAGACCAACATCAGTGAAAATAAAGCCGGC
>JAFOFM010000035.1 GCA_017387265.1 Peptococcaceae bacterium
ATCAGCGGGAGCGCTCCGTCCGTAGATATCCAAAGCATAACACTGCTCGAAAGTCTTATTCTTTACATCTACCTCATAGATACCAAATATACCGGCTGTTTTTTATCACCGGATAACGGTTTCTGGGCTTCCTCCCTATGGGCAGCCGGTGCTATCGTTTCTGGTAAAAAGGCATTCTTTGTAATGTTAGCCTCCCACAGAGCATCTTTTAACACTTCTACAATCTTTGGTTTCAGCTGCTCGTAGCCGTTGATTTTAATCTCGGTTTTTGCCGGATGAATATTCACATCCAGTTCAGAGCCGGGCATAGTCAGTTTTAAAAGTGCTACCGGGAACCGTCCTTTTGCAATTAATGTGTAATAGCTTTCTTCCAGAGTATGACTCAGCTCTGCACTTTTTACCAGACGTCCGTTTACAAAAAACACTTCCTGTCCCCGGTTGTTGCGTGTAATTTCCTCACGCACCAGCCAGGCCTCCAGAAAACGGCCTGCGCCAATTTCTGTTTTCTGAACCGGCACAATCAGCTTTTCCAGATTGCTGCCGTATACATATGCCATGCGCTGCTCCGCTGTGTTCAGCCCTGCAGTATCCAGCTGCAGCTGACCATTGGATACATAGCGGAAGCGTACCGCCGGATGGCCTATGGCGTATTTACTTACTAAATCACCAATCAGCCCGGCTTCATAGCTGGAGCTTTTTAAAAATTTACGGCGTGCCGGAATATTATAAAACAGGTTCTTTACTTCCATTACCGTACCAGGTGTGCTTGCGGTTTCAGAAAATTCCAGAAACGATCCGCCATCGATACGAATTTTATGCCCGACGGCTTCTTCCCGGGTACAGCTGGTCATTTCCACCTGCGATACCGCGGCAATACTAGGAAGCGCCTCTCCTCGAAAACCGAAGGTATGCAGCTGATACAAATCCTGAAACTCACGAATTTTACTGGTTGCGTGCCGTTCAAAAGCCAGTTTTAAATCGGCTTCATCCATGCCGTGACCATTGTCTTTTACACGAATCAGCCCTACGCCCCCGTCACGGATTTCGATTTCGATAAAATCCGCTCCGGCATCCAGACTGTTTTCCAGAAGTTCTTTTACAACGGATAAAGGCCGTTCCACCACTTCACCAGCCGCAATTTTATCCGCAATATGTTCCTCTAATCGTTTAATCTGTCCCAGACTGTACCACCTCCTGCGCTTTTTTCTGCAGGCTGTACAGAAGATTCATGGCATCCATCGGTGTCAGTGTATTCATATTCACCGCTGCCAGCTCCTGCACAACCTCAGGCATAACAAATACCTGTGTTTCTTCTTTCTCATTCTGTATCGATTCATATTCTGTTTTCGCTTCGGCACAAAACAGCTCCATCTGGTTGGCTTTTGGGCGATGCTGTTCTTTTTCCAGCTCCAGTGTACGCAGAATATCCCGTGCATTCTGTAAAATGGCCTCTGGAATTCCCGCAAGGCTCGCTACATGAATCCCGTAGCTGCGATCCGCACCGCCTGCAATAATTTTTCGCAGGAAGGTGATTTTTTCGCCGTCTTCTTTTACGGCTACCGAATAATTGCGAATACCCGGCTGATCCTCCAGAGCGGTCAGTTCATGATAATGGGTAGCGAACATGGTTTTTGCACGAATCGTATTATTAATATAATCCGTTAATGCCCACGCAATTGCCAGCCCATCGTACGTACTGGTACCGCGGCCCACTTCATCTAAAATAATCAGGCTGTCTTTTGTGGCATTGTTTACAATATTGGCCACTTCGTTCATTTCCACCATAAAAGTACTCTGCCCGGTGCTTAAATCGTCACTTGCACCGATACGGGCAAATACGCGGTCTACAACCGGCATTACGGCCTCTCTTGCCGGTACAAACGACCCGGTCTGCATTAATACCGAAGCCACCGCAATACTGCGGCAGTACGTGCTTTTACCAGCCATATTCGGCCCTGTGATAATTAAAAAGCGTTCCTGTTCCGGATGAAAATGCACATCGTTTGGAATAAACCAGCCGTCTTTTAATTTTTCTTCTACCACCGGATGACGGCAGTCTTTTAAAATATACTGGCCATCTTCAGAAATTACCGGCTTGCAGAAATTATGATATACCGCAGCCTGCCCTAACGAGAAGATGCAGTCCAGCTGCGCAATGCAATGCGCTGTTTTTAAAATGCGTTCCACCTGTTCGGCTACAGCGCTTCGGAGGCTTACAAACACCTGATATTCCAGCTCTTTTAATTTTTCATCAGCGCCTAATACCCGGCTTTCCAGCTCTTTTAATTCCGGTGTAATAAAGCGCTCACTGTTGGCAAGGGTCTGTTTGCGCACATATTCCTCGGGTACATCAGCACTTTTGCTTCGGGTAATATCGATATAATAACCAAATACTTTATTATAGCTTACCTTCAGATTTTTAATGCCGGTGCGTTCCCGTTCCCGCATTTCCAGTTCCACAATCCACTGCTTGCCGTTTACTAACACATCACGCAGCGCATCAAT
>JAFOFM010000036.1 GCA_017387265.1 Peptococcaceae bacterium
AACTGTGAAATGGTTCTGAAACGTATTATTCGCAATTTTAAAGCAGATAATCCGCACTCAAAGGTTACATTAACCTATAAAATGCAGTCGATTGATCAGAAAATATTAAACTTATCATTTACAAAAAAAGTTACAAGTGATAAACTTTATTTAAAATAAAACGTGAAGTTGTAACTTTTGTTTGTGCGGAGGGAATTTTTATGAGTCAAACATATAAAAAACTGGTTGGAGTTCTGTTGTGCCTGGCGCTGCTGTTTCAGGTAGCATCGCCTGCAGTGGCTGCGGTATTGCCGGCAGTTGCTTCCGGAACAGTGGTACATTCTAACAGCAAAGCGAAAATTGATGCATCGAATGTAAAAGATGGCTACATCATGGTAGCGTATACCGCTAAAACCCAGAAACGCATCAAAGTACGTGTAACCGGGCCTGATAAAAGCGTTTATACGTATGATTTGAATAATACCGGCAAGTACGAAGCGTTTCCGCTGTCTGCCGGCGAGGGCAAATACAAAGTCGGTGTATATGAAAATACCAGCGGCAACAAGTATGCGCTTGCGTACAGCAGTGATATCACTGTGATGTTAACCAATGACTTTGCACCGTTTCTGCGTCCAAACCAGTATGTTAATTTCACTGAAAACAGTGCAGTGGTAAAACAGGCTGCTGTGCTTGTAAAAGATAAAAAGAATGATCTGGAAAAAATCACAGCGGTTTATAATTATGTGATAAAAGAGCTGACTTACGATAAAGAAAAAGCAAAAACTGTTCGCAGCGGCTATATTCCAGATGTAGATAAAGTGCTGGCGTCGAAAAAAGGGATCTGTTTCGACTATGCTTCCCTGATGGCTGCTATGCTGCGCAGCCAGGGCATTCCAACCAAACTGGTAATTGGTTATGCCGGCAATGTATATCATGCCTGGATTCACACCTATATTCCGGAAAAAGGCTGGATTGAAGGCGTTATTTTCTTCGACGGCACTACCTGGAAGCTGATGGATCCAACATATGCGTCCAGTTCCAAACAGAGCAAGACCATTATGGAGTTTATCGGCAACGGCAGTAACTACAGCAGCAAATATATTTACTAACAGGATAAAAGCTGAGGAGAGTATTATGAGAGAGAAAGTGTTCGATGCATCTTATATTTCTGCCTTCTGTATGGAAATGTATCTGATTATTCGCGCCGGTATCCCTTTTGCGGAAGGGGTTGCGCTTTTACATGATGATGAACCGGATGCACAGCGTCGAACCATTCTAAATCAACTGCATCAGCAATTAGAATTAGGGGAACCATTTGCAGCGTCTATGCGCGCTGCAGGGGGTTTCCCTGTTTACGTTGTGGAGATGGTGGAAATCGGGCAGCGTACCGGGCATCTGGAACGGGTTTTTCATGCACTGGCCGGTTATTATGAACGCATGGACACCTTACAGAAAGGCATTCGCAATGCTCTGACCTATCCGGCTGTGCTGATGAGTATGATGTTAGTGGTGGTTTTTGTGCTTCTGGTGAAAGTGCTTCCGATTTTTGAAGAAGTATTTCATCAGCTGGGGGCGGAACTTTCCCCGGCGGCACAGTTGCTGATGGCAGTCGGCCAGTTTCTTGGCAGATACGGGCTGGTATTTCTGGCGGTACTTGTGATTGGTCTGGCAGCCGGTGCTGTATTACTTCGCAGCGAAGAACGGAAAGCAGCATTTATCGCATGGCTGCTACAAAAAAGCGAAAACTGGGAAATCAGCCGCCTGATTGCATCTTCCCGCCTTGCAGATGCGCTGGTGCTGACATTATCCAGCGGGATGGATATTGATGATTCTCTGGATATGGCAATGCGTCTGGTACCAGGTGCGTTTATGCAGGAAAAGATTACACAGTGCAAACGGGAAATGCTGTTAGAAAACAAATCTTTTGCAGAAGCAAGTCTGGCCAGCGGATTATTTGCACCGCTTTATTGCCGGATGCTGGCGGTAGGGTTCCGGGCAGGTGCTATCGATTCTGTTATGGAAGAAGTGGCGCGCCGCTGCGCAGAGCAGGTGGATGATAAAATGGAATCGATGCTGAACCGCATTGAACCGACTCTGGTAATTGTTATGTCGCTTCTGGTGGGGCTGATTCTGTTATCAGTAATGCTGCCTCTGATGAGTATTATGACGGCAATCGGATAAGGAGAGTCGGCTATGGAATGGATCAAACGACATGGATATTCGCTGGCGCTTTTTTGTGTGATTGTGCTGGTGATGCTGTATGGCTTTCAGAACGCGGCAGAAAGCAGTGCTGCAGAAAATCTGCGTATGACCGAAGATTCTCTCCGGCGGGCGGTGGTAAGCTGTTATGCGCTGGAAGGGCAGTACCCGCCGGATATTGCCTACCTGCAGGAGCAGTACGGGCTGCAGATTGATATGGATCGTTATATGGTGCATTATGAAGTTTTTGCAGAGAACATCATGCCGGATATTACTGTACTGGAGAGGTAAGTGCTTATGCGTAAGAAAATATCTGCAAATCATCATACAGGTTATACAGCGGATACGGTATTTGTACTGGTACTGCTGTGCGTGTTTGCGGTATCTGTATTGCTGGTGCTGCTGACAGGAACCGGCGCCTATCAGAATATTGCCGGCAAGATGGAAACGCAGTATAACGAGCGTACCTGCCTTTCCTATCTGGATGCGAAAGTTCGCCATTACGATAACGCCGGTATGGTATCGGCAGAGCTGTTTGATGGCTGTGAGGCGCTGGCTCTGTATGAAGATGTGGAAGGTGTGCGTTATAAAACCCTGATTTATTGTTATGACGGCTATGTACGGGAGCTGTTTTTTGAAGACGGGCTTCTGTTTCAGCCGGGAGATGGGCAGACCATCGTACCGGCTAGAGAGTTGTCGGTAGAGGCTTCTGCAGAAAACCTGATCCAGCTGGAATGTGTCGGTGAAACGGGAAATCGGGAAACAATGACAATATATCTGCGGAGCGGGAAAGGAGCCGATTGTTATGCGTAAACAGCATGCACCGAAAGCAACGCTGTTTCTGATGGAGCTGGTGATTGTTATTTTCTTTTTCTCCATCTGTGCGGCAATCTGTGTGAATATGTTCGGCTCGGCGCAGCAAATGGCTGATAACAGTGAAAATCTGAGTCGCGCCGTGGTGGAGGCGCGCAGTGCAGCCAGCTGCTATAAAGCGGCAGACGGCGATTTAGAAAAAACAGCGCGTTTACTGGATGGCGTGCAGCTGGAGGATTCGGCAGCCGTTTATTTTGATGAAGCCTGGAATAAAATCGCAGATCCTGAGACAGCACAATTCGTGGTTCAGCTGAAACAGAGAGAACATCCGGGTGAAGCGGATGTCTATATTCTGCATCTGAATAAAGCTTCGGATAACACTATTTTCTCAATACCGGTAAAAACTCATAAGGAGGCGGTATAGATGAAACAGAACGATAAACGTTCTGCCGGAATCCATGTGGGAAGCGCGTCGATTATTATGATTTTTGCGGTGCTGTGTCTGACCGTGTTTTCTACGCTTTCCTATGTGACCGCAAATCAGGAGCAGAAACTGGCAGAAAAATCCGCACGGGCAATAGAACAGTATTATGCTGCTGACTGGCAGTGTGAGGCGTATTATGAGGAGATTTATAAACTGTTAAAGGCTGGCGTTGCAGCATCGGAACTGCCGCAGTATCTGGATGTGAAAGTGACCAGCGATGGCGCAGCAGCCTGTATTGCGTATGCGGCAGATATAGATGAACGGCAGAAGCTGCAGGTACAGCTGATTGCGGAAAATGGCTCGCTTCGTACCGAAACGTGGGCTGTTACAGTGAAAGAGCAGCATGAATATAACGATGAACTTGCCGTTTGGGACGGCGAATAGGAAGGTGAGCGTATGGCAGAACTGGAAACACTATTAAAACAGGCGGTGGATGCCCATGCCTCTGATATTTTTATCATGGCCGGGATGCCGCTGACTTATAAAGCAAACGGCAGAATGGTACATCTTAACGAGGAGAAAATTATGCCTCCGCAGTCGGAAGCTCTGGTACGGGAAATTTATGCCTTTGGCGGCCGGGATGTGGAACAGGTGCTGGAAACCGGCGATGACGATTTTTCGATTACCGTGCCGAATCTTTCCCGGTTCCGTATCAGCATTTATAAACAGCGTGGAAGCCTTGCAGCAGTTATTCGTGTGATTCCGTTCGGGATTCCTGATTATAAAACACTGCAGATTCCGGAAAGCGTTATGGCTGTGGCGGAAAAAACAAAAGGGCTGGTACTGGTAACGGGGCCTGCAGGCGGCGGGAAATCCACAACGCTGGCCTGCGTGATTGACCGGATCAACCAGACCAGAGAAGGGCATATCATTACACTGGAAGAGCCTATTGAATATCTGCATCGCAATGCAAAATGCGCGGTCAGCCAGAGAGAGATCGGTCTGGATACCGAGAGCTATCTGTCCGGGTTAAGAGCCAGCCTGCGTCAGGCACCGGATGTGATTCTGCTGGGTGAAATGCGTGATTATGAAACCATTCGCACCGCTATGACTGCGGCAGAAACCGGGCATCTGGTAATTGCGACGCTGCATACCATCGGTGCAGCCAAC